>CAYWDC010000072.1:0-4503 GCA_964456955.1 uncultured Gammaproteobacteria bacterium
TCCCTATGTCGACGTTAACATCTGCAAATTTAGCGGTGTATTTATACTGTTAACAAACTAAACCGCTTTAGCATTCGCTGAGCAATTGATTCGTATGCTTGTGCAATTTTACTATTGGGGACAGCGATAACGCTCGGTTTACCCGCATCAACATGCTCACGAATTTGCCGATCGAGTGGCAATTTCCCAAGCAATGGCACATCGAATTCTGCAGCCATCGCGCCCCCCCCTTGCTCACCAAAAATAGCGTCTACATGACCACATTGCGTGCAAGTATGTTGACTCATATTTTCGACGATACCTAGCGTTGCCACGTTGACCTTGCGGAACATCAGTAGTGCCTTTCTCGCATCCAGCAACGCTAAATCCTGTGGTGTGGTAATGATAATAGCACCAGCAAGCGGGATCTTCTGTGCCAACGTCAATTGAATATCGCCGGTGCCAGGCGGTAAATCGACTAACAAGTAATCGAGTGCATCCCAACGTGTTTGATAGAGCATTTGCTGTAACGCCTTGCTCACCATCGGACCACGCCAAACCGCTGGTGTGTTTGCTGCAATAAGAAAACCCATCGACATCACTTGCAAATCATAAGCACGCAAGGGTTGCATCGATTTACCATCTTCACTTTCAGGCTTTGCATCAACGCCCAGCATTAACGGAATACTGGGACCATAAATATCGGCATCGAGAATGCCAGCACGGGCACCTTGTTGTTGCAGTGCCAATGCTAGATTCACCGTTAATGTTGATTTACCAACCCCCCCTTTACCAGAGGCGATTGCCACAATGTGTTTAACATTAGCCAATGGTGGAAAACTTACTCGTGTTGAGGGGTTAACAAATGTATTTGCTTTAGGCATAGAGTAATAATTTTACGTTAAATTACGGCAATTTCAATGTATAATAGGCTAAATAATCCAATGGAATGGTATGTCACGTAGAATTCTTGTTACCAGTGCACTGACTTATGCAAATGGTTCGCTCCATCTTGGTCACATACTCGAATATGTGCAGACCGATATCTGGCATCGCTTCCAAAAACTGCGCGGACATCAATCAATCTATGTGGGTGGAGAAGATGCGCATGGCACCGCAATTATGCTACGTGCCGAGAAAGAAAACATCTCCCCAGCAGCATTGGTTACCAATATGCATCATCAACACCAACAGGACCTGCGTGATTTTTTCATTGATTATGATCATTACCACACCACCCATTCTCCAGAAAATCATCAACTCGTTATTGATATTTATGAAAAATTGCAGGCACGTGGTGATATTAAGGTGAAAAAGATTAAGCAGGCTTTTGACACCAAAAAACAATTGTTTTTAGCCGATCGCTTCATTAAAGGTGAATGTCCTCGTTGCAGTACCGCAGATCAATATGGCGATCATTGTGAAGTTTGTGGTGCCACATACAGACCAACCAATCTAAAAAATCCCTATTCGGTGTTATCTGGCAGCATACCCATAGAAAAAACCACCGAACACTACTTCTTTGCGTTACCGCGCTATACAAATTTTTTGCAGCAATGGGTTAAAACGGGTCACCTGCAAACTGAAGTACAACACAAACTCGATGAGTGGTTCAGCGCAGGTTTGCGCGACTGGGATATTTCACGTGATGCCCCCTACTTTGGTTTTGCCATACCCAATGTCCCGGACAAATATTTCTACGTCTGGTTGGATGCACCAATCGGTTACATGGCTAGCCTACAGCATCTTGCAGCACAACGTGACGACTTGCATTTTTATGAATTTTGGCAACAACGGAGTCACATTGAATTACATCATTTTATTGGCAAGGATATTATGTATTTTCATGCCTTATTTTGGCCAGCGATATTACACGGTGCCGGTTATCGTACCCCAACAGCCATCCACACGCATGGATTTTTGACCATCGATGGGCAAAAAATGTCAAAGTCACGCGGCACTTTTATTAAGGCACGCACCTATATTAACCATTTACCGGCAGAATACTTGCGCTATTATTATGCAAGTAAACTGAGTTGTAAATTAGAAGATATCGATCTTCATTGGCAAGATTTTCGCCTGCGTGTCAACGCTGATCTCATTGGCAAATACATTAATATTGCCAGTCGCTGCGCCGGTTTCATTAACAAAAAGTTTGGCAGCCAGTTAGCCGATACGCTTGCCGCTAGCGAATTACACGCCAGATTTCGTATCGCAGGCGAGAAAATTGCCACACAGTATGAACAAGGCGATTTTAACCGTGCCATGCGTGAGATTATGCTACTTGCGGATCAAGCCAATCAATATATCGCCCAACAACAGCCATGGATTTTGGTAAAAGACAAAACCCGGCTTGACGAGGTACAAAGGATTTGCACTGTGGGCATTAATCTGTTTTATTTGCTGACCATCTATTTAAAACCGGTATTACCGCAACTCACCGCTAAAATAGAAGACTTTTTAAACATTGCACCGCTGATGTGGAAAGACATTGAACAGCCATTACTTAATCATACTATCAAAGAATTTAAACCTTTGTTGCAACGCATTGAAGCAGCGCAAATCACCGCATTACAAGCAAGTGCTAAAAATGACATCATCGCTTAAAGTAACGGTTAAACAAATTGATGCGGTGTTGCCGCAAACACAATGTCGTGAATGTGGCTATGCCGATTGTTATGCCTATGCCGAAGCGTTGGCAAGCGGTAAAACGACTATCGATCGCTGTCCACCCGGCGGCGTTACTACATTGCAAAAATTAGCGACATTATTGCAACAAGACCCAACCCTTTACATCAATAGATTACAACAAAAATATCGTGCTCCCAGCATTGCCATCATTGACGAAAACCTGTGTATCGGCTGTGTTAAATGCATTAAGGCTTGTCCTGTCGATGCCATCGTCGGTGCACCAAAACTGATGCATACCGTGATTCAAAGCGAATGTAGTGGTTGTGAGCTATGCGTACCGGTTTGTCCGATGGACTGCATCAGCATGGAGTCCTTACCACCACGTAGTGATAGCAAGCAACAACAATGCGCTACGCAATGGCGTAAACGTTATACGGCGCGTAAAACGCGCTTGGCTCGTCAGCAACGGCAGCAGCAGCAGGTATATGAAAAGGCCAAGTTAAATCAAGAAGATAAACAACATCGCAGTAAACAAGCGGCAATTGCTGCCGCAATCGCACGCAGTAAAGCAAGGCGAGAACTGCAAAATGAATAGGCAAAAACGACGCGAAATTTTTCAGCGCCTTGCTGGGGCAAACCCAACGCCGACGACCGAATTAGCCTACCACTCCGTTTTTGAGTTACTCATTGCGGTTATGCTATCGGCGCAAGCAACCGATATTAGCGTCAATAAGGCGACGGCAACACTCTATCCTATTGCCAATACCCCAGAACAAATCTATGCATTGGGAGAAACAAGATTAACACCTTATATCAAGACAATTGGCTTATATAATACCAAGGCAAAAAATATCATTAAAACCTGCAAAGTATTAATCGATAAACATCACTCGACCGTGCCACAAACACGCGCTGAGTTAGAAAAACTCCCCGGTGTCGGACGCAAAACGGCAAATGTTATTTTGAATACCGCCTTCAAACAACCGACGATGGCGGTTGATACGCATATATTCCGGGTAGCGAATCGAACCAGTTTAGCTCCTGGAGAAAATGTACGCAAAGTTGAAGAAAAATTACTCAAAATTACCCCTAAGGAATATCGACTCGATGCACATCATTTAATATTACTGCATGGCCGCTATGTTTGTTTGGCACGCAAGCCAAAATGCCAAGCCTGTATTATTAAAAATTTATGTGAATACCAACATAAAACCGCTTAATATTGTGTCATTTGCTGACGCAGTTGATCAATTTGATCGCGCAATTGCGCCGCTTGTTCAAACTGCAGATCGCGTGCATATTGGTACATTTGTCTTTCTAGGCGATTAATTTCCTTGGTCAGTTGTTTGGGCGACAAGACCTGGTAAGCTGTACGCTGCTCGGCGACAGCAAGGTTTCCCTGATCGGGTTTATTATCTTGAGTGGCCTCCATGATGTCATTAACTTGTTTGCTTATCGTCTGCGGAGTAATATGATGTGCCTTATTATATGCTTGCTGAATTAAACGTCTTTTATCGGTAATATCGATCGTGAGTTGCATCGACTCGGTGATTTTATCAGCATACATGATGGCCCTGCCTTGCGCGTTACGTGCGGCACGCCCGACGGTTTGAATTAGCGATCGTTCAGAACGTAAAAAACCTTCCTTATCCGCATCGAGGATCGCGACCAACGAGACTTCTGGCAAGTCTAAACCTTCACGTAATAAATTAATACCGACCAACACATCAAAAGCACCTAAACGTAAATCACGCAGAATTTCCACACGCTCCACGGTATCGACATCGGAATGCAAATAGCGTACCCGTACATCTTGCTCACTCAGATAATCGGTGAGATCTTCTGCCATTTTTTTCGTCAGCGTGGTCACCAAAACACGCTGATTCTTTACTG
>CAYWDC010000073.1:0-4499 GCA_964456955.1 uncultured Gammaproteobacteria bacterium
GTGCGATCAAGGGTGTTGGTGAAGCAGCACTACAAGTGATTCTCGATGAGCGTGATGCCAATGGCGCCTTTAATGATTTATTTGAACTTTGTCGACGTATTGAGCTGCGTAAAGCTAATCGCCGTGTATTAGAAACACTGATTAGGTCAGGTGCTTTGGATGTCTTGAATCAAGATCGAGCGGTGTTGCTTGCTTCTTTAGATAAGGCATTAAGGTCAGCGGAGCAAATAGCACGTAATCAAGATATAGGACAAACTGATCTTTTTGCTATTAATGAGTTGGATAATATCCCAGTAGATTATGTGCAAGTTGCGCCTTGGAGTGAACAGCAACGACTTGAAGCAGAAAAAGAAAGTTTGGGATTATTTCTTAGCGGACATCCATTAAGGCGTTATCAATCAGAACTCGAACAGATCATTAGTTGCAAGATTAAAGATTTTGCGTTAGTCAAAGAACAAAGCTTGCGTATCGGTGGCATTATTACTAGTTTACGCAGCTTAAATACCCGCAAGGGTGAAAGAATGGCAGTAATAACCTTAGATGATCGCAGCGGGCGCGTTGAAATTGCTGTCTTTCCTGAAAGGTATCAAAAATTTCGTAATTTACTCGTTAAAGATAGTATTCTAATAGTTACAGGCGAAATACAATGCGATCGTTTTACCAGCGATTACCGTTTTAACACTAGCAATATCTTAAGCTTAGAGCAAGCACGCAGCGAATATTCGCAAGGAATTGTTATTTCACTGCAGAAAAGTGCACAAGCACAAGAAAGCATTCAGGCGTTACAACAAGCGTTGCTACCATATAAAGGAGGGAACTGTGCAGTTTTCATCGATTACCGTCAGCAACACGCCGAGGTACGCTTGCCTCTTGGTGAGCAATGGAAAGTAAAGCCAGTTGACAACTTATTAGACGCGCTAAGAGACTTATTCGGTCAAGATAATATTCAAATAATGTACTAATTAATCAGTTCTAATTGTTCAACAAAAGCACTGCCGCATTTGCTGGGTGTTGGCCTGGTGAATGTTCACTTTGTAGTAAAAATTATTTGCTTTTTTGCTTCAATCTTGAGTGAACTCATGTAAAATAACCTTAGTAGTTAATTTGATTAGTAAATAATAAATATTAGAATAACGACTTATGGATTTAAAATTTCTCGAGTTCGAGCATCCAATAGCAGAATTAGATGCTAAAATTGTAGAATTACGTCATGTTAGTAATGATACTAACATAAACCTTGGAGAAGAGATTGAGCGCTTAAAAAAAAAGCGGGATCAGCTCGTCAAGTCAATTTTTTCTAATTTATCGTCATGGCAGGTAGTGCAATTAGCACGGCATCCCCAGCGTCCGCATGCAACTGACTATATTAACCATATTTTCACTAATTTTGATGAGCTGCATGGCGATCGCATGTTCGCTGATGATACGGCGATCATTACTGGTTTAGCGCGCTTAAACGATATTCCCGTAGCGGTTATTGGACAAGAAAAGGGGCGTTCGACACATGAGAAAGTGAAATGCAATTTTGGACTGCCGCGTCCGGAAGGTTATCGTAAGGCGTTGCGTGTCATGAAGTTAGCAGAACGTTTTCATTTACCCATCATAACGTTTATCGATACGCCAGGTGCCTATCCCGGTATCGATGCGGAACAGCGTGGGCAATCGGAAGCGATTGCACGTAATTTGTTTGTCATGTCGACCCTAGAAACACCGATCATTTGTGTAGTGACCGGTGAAGGAGGTTCCGGTGGCGCGCTGGCGATTGGCATTGGTGATCGCGTCTTAATGTTACAATATAGTATATACTCAGTAATCACACCCGAAGGTTGTGCCTCTATTTTGTGGCGCAGCGCTGAACATGTAGAAGAGGCGGCAGAAAGATTGAAGTTAACTGCAGCAGACGCACGCAAATTCGATTTGATTGATGAAGTCGTTACCGAGCCGACCGGCGCGGCACATCGTGATGCTGACGCAATGTATATAAAATTACGTGAGCATTTGTTGCAAAACTTAAAGCAGCTACAAGCACAGCCGCTTGAGCAATTATTACAAGCTCGTTATCAGCGCTTAATGCATCATGGCATTCAATATGGAGAAAAGTAACTCATGGGGTTTTTTCTATTTCCTGTGGTGTTTTTTGTATTGCCAGAATTATTTAAACTAATCATGTTTGCTGTTATTATTGCCAATGTGTTTTTTATCCTTTCGTTTTACCAAACGGCACAACGAATCCCTAAAGAATTTCATATCTTTTCCATTTGGTTTTCCTGGTTATTTATCATTCCGCTCCTCGGTATTGTGTTTAAGTGGATGATGTTGCCGTTTGCTTTGCCACAGGCGTTACGTGAATATCAACCAGAGAATGCAAAAGTGCAACAGTCGGCAAATAAATTATTTAATATTGGGATTGCCTATGTGATTGCACTATCTTTTTCACTCTTCTTTAGCATGATGGCGTTTTTTATTGTTATCGCTACTATTATCCTACTAGTTATCTATTGGGTAGAAATAATCAAAGTGCGTAAACGTCTACCCAGTCAAGCCTAAAATGCATGCCAGCGTCTTTATTCGATCGGCAAATTTTAGTTCCATTTAGTAAATTAACCATTGCCTACAGTGGTGGATTGGATTCACATTGCCTATTGCATGCGCTAGCGAACGATGCTGAATATAAGTCGAAATTGACGGCAGTGCATATTAATCATGATTTGAGTGCAAATGCTAACGCATGGCAAGTACATTGCGCTAAGATTTGTGCGCATTTAAATATTCCATTTCGTGCGATTAAGGTGAAGTTAGAAGATGTTGCCGGTGAAAGTCTAGAATCCTTAGCACGTGATGCTCGATATCGAGCGTTGGCACATTTTGTCGATAGAAATACCGCATTGTTGACGGCACAGCATCAGGATGATCAGGCAGAGACCCTATTGTTACAATTGTTTCGTGGTGCCGGTATAAAAGGGCTCGCAGCGATGCCAAAGATTAAAGCCTTTTCTGCGGGTTGGTTGGTACGTCCTTTACTGCAAACCAATCGACAGACGTTACAATGTTATGCTAAGCAACAGCAGTTACAATGGGTCGAAGACGAAAGTAACTACCAGCAATATTTTAATCGCAACTACTTGCGCCACACCATTATGCCATTGTTAAAGCAACGCTGGCCCGAAGTTGAGAAAACCATTGCACGCAGCAGCGCGCATTGTGCCATTGCCACTACCTTGCTAGATGATCTGAGTCTAGCGGATCTACACAACTGTAGCGATCCTGCACACATGCTCTCACTGAGAAGGCTGAATAAGCTGCCGTTAAATAGACAGGTCAACGTATTACGTGAATGGTTACATCAGCAAAGTGGATATTATCCAAGTAGCAAGCTGATTAAATGTCTTTTTAAAGAAGTGATTCTCGCTAGAAAAGATGCACAGCCGCAAGTTGCTGTTGGCACCGGAACCGTGCGGCGTTTTAAGACAGCATTATATTTTGTTGTTCAAAATACAGACATAGACGACAACGAATATTCATGGGATTGGCAGCAGACAGCACTGCGCGGGGCGGGTTTTTGTTTGTATGCTTGCAACACATGGGGTGCTGGGCTCGATACTAGAAAATTGCCAAAGCGATTGATAGTTAGATTTCGCCGTGGTGGAGAAAAAATTAAACCGCAGGGGTTCAGTAAGACGCGCCGGTTAAAAAATTTGTTACAAGAGTGGCAAGTTCCGATGTGGCAGCGTCAAGCCATTCCACTGATCTACGTGCAAGAGCAATTGGTTGCCGTTACCGGTTATTGTTACCATGAGGATTATACGGCAATGGCAACGCAATCTGGTATTATTGTCAGAGCTGCTTAGGAATAATCGGTGTCGAGTAAGGCGACGTTTCTCAATGACCAACTGTATCAGTATTTATTGGCTATTTCTGTTAGAAGTAATCCAATTTTAGAGCAAGGTAGCCGTTCTACCGATGAAAAATTTGGTATTCCGATGCAATCCTCGCCGGAACAACTAAACTTCTTGAATTGGTGGGTAAGCACTATACAACCACGTTGTATTTTAGAGATCGGCACCTACACCGGTTTAAGCGCGCTTGCAATGGCGCAGTCGCTGCCAGGTGATGGTAAGATTATTTGTCTCGATCGCGATGAAAAATTTACTCAGTTGGCGCAACAATTATGGCGACGGGCCAATGTTAGTGAAAAAATCGAACTGCGTCTTGGGGATGCCAGTACCTTGCTTGCTAAGATTGGCCGGCAACACAAGGTTTTCGATCTGGTTTTTATTGATGCAGATAAAAGCAGCTATAGACACTATTATGAAATAGTCTTGCCTTTGTTGCGCCAACATGGTGTAGTGATCATTGATAATGCATTCTGGCATGGGCGTGTAATTGAGCAAAACGACAATAGCAAAGCGACAGTTGCTATTCGTGAATTTAATCGTTACATTTTTAATGATAAAGGCGTAAAAATTACCCTGTTGCCTATAGGTGATGGCTTGTTGCTA
>CAYWDC010000074.1:0-4440 GCA_964456955.1 uncultured Gammaproteobacteria bacterium
CGCTAGGATCGAATCGTTTTACCGCTTTCATTAGGCCCAGATTGCCTTCTTGAATAAGATCAGCAAGCGATAAACCATAACCCATGTAACCTTTAGCAATGCGCGCAACAAAGCGCAAATGCGATAATACCAGTTTGCGTGCCGCCTCAACATCATTGAACTTATGTAATTGTACCGCGAGGTCATGTTCTTCGGCGGCACTTAGCATTGGTATTTGGCTAATGGTTTGCAGATAATTTTCAATACTACCAACGCGTATTGGCATACTTGCCAACGGTTTTAATGTAGTCATGGTAACCCCAAAAAATATACTACGTCGACAATAGCATTTTTTGGCCTAAAAATCTAGTGGTAAGTTCTTCTCACGATAAAAGACTTATGCTTTAAAAATATTGTTTTGTTAGTGCCAAGGTGAAATTGAAATTTTTTAATGGCCTGATGTTCGTCGACATATTTTTTGCCGATTCGATTTCGATATAGTTAAATTCGATCGTAGTGTATATTCTCAAACAGTGCCGATACAAAATTTGCTCCATTAAATACTTGTAAATCTTCAACGTGCTCGCCGATGCCGATGAAACGTATCGGTAATTCTGTTTGTGCTACGATGGCGAAAATAATTCCCCCTTTTGCAGTACCGTCTAATTTAGTCAGCACGATGCCACTGATATCAATGGCCTGCTGAAACTGCTTAACCTGTTGCAAGGCGTTTTGTCCACTGTTAGCATCCAGCACCAGTAAGGTCTCATGTGGTGCATTTGCATCGGCTTTATGGATCACGCGCACGATTTTCTGCAATTCTGCCATGAGGTTTTTTTGTGTATGCAAACGTCCAGCGGTATCAGCAATTAACACGTCTACAGCACGCGCCTTTGCGGCATTGATCGCGTCAAAGATAACCGCAGCACTGTCGGCACCACTGGCTTGTGCAATGACATCGATAGCATGGCGATTGCCCCATGTTTGTAATTGCTCAATCGCTGCAGCACGAAAAGTGTCACCGGCAGCAAGCATCACCTGCTTGCCTTGGTTTTTTAAGCGTTGGGCAAGTTTGCTAATAGTAGTAGTTTTACCAGCACCGTTAACGCCGACGACAAGTATTACGAAAGGTTTTTTATCGCCATCGATATTGAGTGGTTGTTCACCAGGTTGTAATAACGTTTGCATTTGCCTTTGCAAAGTAGCTAATAGGGTGGCTTGATTATTGCTTGCTTTACGCGAGATTGTTTGACTTAGTTGTTGAATAATTTCTTCACTTGCTTTGATGCCGACATCTGACATGAGCAAACAATCTTCTAGCCTATATAGAAAATCTGTATCGATTTTTTTTTCACCGAGAAATAAATCATTGAAACTAGTCCCAGTGCGACTCAGTCCCGTTTTAAGATGGTTTAATAAACGATTTTTTGGTTTGTCAGAATTAGCAGTTGTTTTTTTACGTTTAAAAATCATTATGAATTGCTTACATCAATAATATTGTTTGTTTATAATGATAATAACTGTATATCGCAAGATGCTAACATTTTTTGGACAACCATCATCATGCGACGTTTATGATATATTCTTTTTATTATTGTTTGCACATCACGTTGTGTTTGCTACCGCGATTAAACGTTATACTCTAGCAAATAGTTTACATTTACTAGTCAAGGTAGATCAATGTGTTCCGGTTGCTGTTTTTGGTCTTTTTGTCATGTTGGTAGCAGTAATCAATCGAATCGTATCACTGGAATTTTACACATCATAATATATACTATTTGCCGGCAATAAACAATATCCAGACTACATTGTTCATCGCGCATTGGTAAAATCAATCTATGATATCCAGGCTATATTGTGCAAACGGTGCTAAAGACAATAAAGCAACTTTATCAGCAGTATTATGTGTCAAAAAATGCGATGATAATGATCGTTAGTAATATCGGTGTTGCACAGCTGAACAATTCTGATTATTTTTCTTTATTGGTCAGCAATTATATTCTTGGCGGCGATTTCTCGTCTGTATTAATGCGCAGTATACGTGAAAAATACGGTTTAACTTCTGGCGTGTATAATCGCTTGTTAGCGTTAACGCAACATGGTAGATTTGCTGTTTAATTTAAAGAGTCGCGATCAACAGGCAAAGCGTGTGAGACAAATGGCGTACAGGACTCCAACTCGTTACTTTGCTAAACGGTCGACCACAGCACAATCAAAGGCAGCGAAAAATTATTTAATCAATAGTTTTTCATTACAGATAAGCGGCAAAGTGCGTTGCTGTGGAGGCTTAATATTGGTTATTATCATTTTCATTAAATTTTCTCCACACGTGTCGAGACAAAATTAATGCGGTCACCATTGGGGAGATTAAAACGGTATTTAATCATTACTTGCAACTCAAACATTTAGTGGTAGTTAGTGGCGGTGGCAAATAATTGTCCTGAAAGCACGGTGCGGATTATTGGCGGTCAGTGGCGTGGCAGCAAAATCATTGTGCCAGCAGTTTCTAAGGTACGGCCGACCCCTAATCGTGTGCGTGAAACCGTATTCAATTGGCTTGCACCATACGTCGTTGGTGCATTTTGTCTTGATGCTTTTGCCGGCAGTGGTGCTTTAGGATTTGAAGCGCTCTCCCGGGGGGCCGCGGCGGTTACCTTTATTGATATTGAACAGAAGGTGATTGCACAATTGCGGCGAACCGCAGCTAAACTACGCGCTGCTGAGGTGACCATCTTACAAGCTCAGTTTCCGCGACAGTTTTCTAGCAAAACACCATTTGATATTGTCTTTCTCGATCCACCATTTAACCAGCATCTCATTGCTCACAGTGTTCGGCACTTGCAAACACAATGCTTATTAAAAGAACACGCATTGGTCTATACCGAAAGAACAGTTACAGCGCAGCATCATGATGTCTTGCCTAGCGATTGGCAACAACTCAAGCATAAACAGGCTGGTGAAGTCGCTTATGGTCTTTATTGTGTAACTAATAGCTAGGGATATCGGTAGCTAAGAATATCGGACTTTGTCCTAAATGGAGTCTGTTTAGCTCATATCTATCTAGTTTTTATAGATCGCCAATGAATTGGCTTTAGGGCTTATAGGTTTACGTCTATTTTACACAAAGGACGATATTAGTTCGATGAGATATATTTCTCACGGCGCACGCTGTGTGCTGAAAAGCCCACGGCAGTGAGCCACGCGTAAGCGTCGTCGATCATGTTTGGATTGCCGCACAGAAAAAGCAAATCTTCGTCGGGGTTAAGATTCAAATCTGCGAATGCCGATTGTACATAGCCTTCATGCTCATAGTCTGTAGCGTCTTCAAGGACATCACGACTAAAATAAGTATGAAAGGCAAAACGTTTATGGTTGTTACCAAAGTCGATGAAGTCTTGTGCATAAAGTAAGTCGGTTCGATATTGCACCCCTAGCAAAAGAATAATTTGCAAATGTTGGTCATTGGCCAAGCGTTTTTCCAGTTCTGGCAGCATGCTGCGATAAGGGGTGACCCCAGTGCTGGTGGCGACGAGAATAATGCGCTGCGGTCGATCGGTATCACGCAATACTAAGCGCCCGAATGGACCGCTGCACGTTAAATCATTCTCTGGTAGCAAATTAAACAGCGTGTCGCTGGCAATGCCGTCTTGCATATAAGAAATCGCAATTTCAATCTTATCCGTTTTTCCTGGAATAGAGGCGATACTGTAACTGCGACGTTTGCTTTTGCCATCAACGGTAAATAAAAAAGTGATAAATTGTCCGGGAATAAAATCGAAAGCTGCACCGTCTTTACGCACGAATGCCAAGTGCATAATGTTCGGTGTTATCTTTTTTGACCACTTTAACGTGAGGGCAAATGTTTTCATGGCATGCATTATAGTCGGTTCAGCTAATGTTGGCTAGTGTTGCGGGTAATTGTTCTATCGCTAACGCTTGTTTAATGATTAGGCGCTTGGCAAATGTCATCTTATCGATTTTTTGCAGCGCCAGATTACGCAGCGTTGCTAAAGTAGGGTATTGTATGGCAAAGGTAGTTTTTAAAATGTCCATTAATAGTAGCATCTTACTATTGTAATACTTGCGTTCGCGTTGGTAGCGTTGCAAGATGGCGGGTGCGGCAATATCTTTATGTTGCTCTACACCGCGTTTAATATTTTCCGCCAAACAAAGGGCATCCATGAAGCCGAGGTTTAACCCTTGACCAGCAAGTGGATGAATACGATGGACCGCATCACCGATGAAGGCAACACGCGGGGCCACATAGTCTGTTAAGTGTTGCATCACCAACGGTAAGGTAAGTCGTTCGGCTTGTACTGTTACTTTCCCGAGTTTATGCTTGAAAGCGACACTAATGGTGTCGTTAAAGGTTTGTTTGTTTGCTTTTTTTAACCATTGTGCTTGTTCTGGTGCGGTGGACCAAACGATCGAGCAATGATGTTGGTCGGGTAGGGGTAAAAA
>CAYWDC010000075.1:0-4370 GCA_964456955.1 uncultured Gammaproteobacteria bacterium
AGCTTGTTGTGGGACAATAATTTGTACTGTGGGTAATTGTTCTGTTTGCGCTTGTAACACTTGCATTGAGATGCGCAAGCCGGCTTGAATAATTACCCCAAGAAACTCCTTCGTTTTGCTAATTGGCACAAAAGTCGTCGCCGTACCAAAATCAACCACACTAAGGTTTTTATTAGGAAATTGCTTGCTTGCTGCGATGGCGGTTGCAATTAAATCTGCGCCGACTTGATTAGGATTTTTTGCCTTGATTTTCAACCCTGTTTTGACACCAACACGCAACCAAAAAGGCTGTAAATGAAAATATTTGATGCACGCAGAACCAATAGAGTAATCCAATGACGGTACCACTGAACTGATGGCGATATACCTAATCGCTTCTGGATCGAGGCCATTGGCAGCTAATACATTTTTTAAAAAAATACCGAGTTGATCAGAAGTGCTCCGGTGATGCGTTTCATAACGGAAGGTTAATAATAGCTTTTCCGCAGCAAAAACCCCACCAAAAATTTGTGAATTACCAACATCCAAGCATAAAATCATCTATTAACTCCTCTGATATTCCCGTTTGGCCAACGGATAAATGCACAAAGCGCTACAAAAGAATAACGCACCCATGAGTTGTGGTAATAAGGCATCGTTAGTCGTGGTGGTGCCAATAAGGTAACCATCAACCGTGAATGCTAACGATAATAAGGCATCGGTCATGCTCATTAATGCTCCTTGGCTGCTTTGATCAATTTTATTCGATGCCATGGCAATTAAACTAGAATAAGCAAGAGCAACAATCAATGCAATCGGGATCGCAATCAACCATTGTACCCACATGGCTCTGATCCAAAAGCCGATGACCATCGCAATAGCACCAACCAATAGCGCCGGCCATAATAATACCGTTACTTGATAACGATGTGTTAACGAGCGAACCCCATAAAATAAGCCGAGTGACATGATGACACCAACATAAGAAACAAATAATCCAGCCATCTGTTGCGTTGCGGCAAACGATTGTACTAGGGTTAAAGAAATAGAATTGAAATAAATGCCCCACCCTAATTCAAATAAGAAAAACACCAGCAGAATGAGGCAGATGTTTGACTTAAAGATAATATGATAAAAAGTTTTCGCAAAATGCACCCCGCTTTGCCAAAGATTAACCGTTGACCGCACTTTTTTATCATGGGTTTCGCGCAGCAAAAATACCGCAATCAATAAGCTTATAAACGACAAAAGGGACGCAACATAAAGAGGCGTTTTTTTATTAAACCAAGAAACGACGTTAGCATCTGCCAATACCCCCCCGAGCGCAGAACTAACGACAAATCCTAGGGTTAAGGCTAAGGCGATCATGCTAATGTTGTTCGCTTTTTCACCTGTAGTACTAATGTCTGCCATTGCCGCCTGTGCCGCCGCTACACTACCAGAGGTGAAACCAATAATCATGCTGGCAATCAGTAGGATGGTAAAATTTGCTAGCGTAAAACTAATAAGATAGCCGAGTAACCCTAACAACGTACCAATTACGCAAGCAATGAGTATTGTTCGTCGTCCGAGTTGATCGGAATAATAACCTAAAATTAATGTACCCAGCACGTTACACAAAGGCACGGCTGACTTTAACCAACCGAAAAGGATATGTCGCTGATGTGCATCTGCGTGTAAGCCAAAAATCTGAAGTTCTGGATGTTGCACTGCATAGGCAAGCACCGGTGCCGTAATATTGGTGCTCATCACATCAATAACAATAATTAAAAAGAAGGGAAAAATAAGCGCAAAGCGGCTTGTTGCCGTGGGTACCTGTCGCATGGATCAAGTCCTTATTTTTTAGTCTTAAACTTAAAATAGCAAATTGATAGTTTACGTACCGATATATATCGTATTTAGAGTACTCGTGTCAAGTCTTTATTACGCCTAATTCCCTAATCGTAGTCGTCAGTAATTCAAGGGACTCTATGTTTATTAATTGCAGCTTTCGTCTCAATAAGTTACAATTGATATCAAATTTGCATGATTAATTTATGATAAATAAAAAACCTGGTATTTTTTCCGTTATCGCCTTAAATATTGGCACCATGGTAGGGAGCGGCTGGTTATTCGCGCCGTTACATGTCGCACAAGTTGCAGGTGGCGCGGCTATTCTAGCTTGGATCATCGGTGCGCTGTTGGCATTATGCTTATCATTGTTGCTTGCAGAAATTGCTATTAAATACCCCGTTAATGCCCTGTTTACCCGCATTATTTCTCTTTCACATAACCCGCATTTCGGTTCTGTCACGGCATTAGCAAACTGGATATTGGGCTTAATTATTGTCCCCTCAGAGGCAATTGCGACTACACAATATCTATCAAGTGCTTATCCTGCTTGGAGTAACCTATTCTTTGCCGCAGGTAATTTAACGTGGTTAGGGGTGTTGATAACCATATTTTTCATATTTATCTATTTTATGATCAATTACTTCGGTATTAAGTTTTTATCGAGAATAAATAATGTCATCGCCTTTGCCAAATTTGTTATTCCCATTTTTTCCGCGTTGATCATTGCGGCAGCAGCCTTCCATACGCAAAATTTCACTGTCTACCGGCATCAATTTATGCCCTATGGTACCAGTAGTATCTTTACTGCCATTACTACTAGTGGAATTTTTTATTCATTCTTTGGCTTTCAAATTGCTGCAACTTTCACTGCAGAACTGGATAACCCCAAGCGTAATATTCCGATCGCGTTGGCGAGTAGCGTTATTTTAGTACTAGTCATTTACTTACTAGTACAAATTGCCTTTATCGGTGCTCTACCAACTGCTTTAATTGGCCAAGGTTGGCAAACGCTGGATTTCCAATCGCCATTCGTTTATTTAACAGGATTGCTCGGCCTCAATTTTTTAACTGTTATTCTATATGCTGACTCCGGATTAAGCCCTGGCGGAACGGGATTAGTTTATTTAGGTGCCACTGCGCGTATGCTCAACAGCATGGTTAAACTCAAGCAAGCGCCAGCCATGCTGGGCAACGCCAGTGTAAATTTCTCAAAACGCGCCTTGTTTGTTAGTTTTGTCGCTGGCGCCGTGTTGGTTGTGTTTTTTCGCAATTGGGCACTGATTGCCAAATTTATTAGCACATTTATTCTCATTGCTTGCGCGGCACTACCTGTAGCTTATGCACGTATATCAGGCACGGATGGTACATTAGAGGTCAAACTGCTACCGTTTGCTAAAACCATTAGCTTGGTGTCGTTTCTTACCTTATCTTATTTGTTAATCTTGGTCGGTACCAGTGATTTAGCGATTGCATTAGTCGTACACTTAACATTCTTTACATTTTACGCTTATTCTAGGACGAGAAAATTGGCCCAGTTCTATCGATATTTTGCCTCTGCATGGACAATTTTTGTTTATTTGGTAACTGCACTGCTCTTTGCTTACTGGCTGAACACTGCCAATGCGCATAGCTGGTATGCTTACATGATCTTTTTGCTAGTCAATACCGTTCTGTACAGCGCTCTGATTGGACAAAAATCCTACATAGACACTTGAGATTGGAGGAATAACACCACTTAAATAACAGTACATGTAACCTTAATTGTAAAACCACTGTGTTTACGTGTGTTTTGTGATGCCACTAATATTATGCATATTGATTCAGTGTTTTGCCCTCACTTAAGCCAATGTTCTTATCTCACACAAATTAACAATTTTTTGCGGTTTGTGGTGTTGTTATGCAGAGAACAATCAACAAAAACATGATATTAGGAAAATTCGCTGCAATTAATATTTAATCATCCAGAGAAAAAGAAGAGCCGCAACCGCAAGTTGTGGTGGCATTAGGATTACGAATAACAAACTGTGAACCTTGCAAATCTTCTTTATAGTCGATTTCAGCATCTTCTAGATACTGCAGACTCATAGCATCGACCAACAAAGTAACGCCATTTTTTTGTACTTGCAAGTCATCATCACTTACATTTTCATCAAAAGTGAAACCATATTGAAAGCCAGAACACCCACCACCGGTAATAAAAACACGCAACTTTAAGTTAGGATTTTCCTCTTCAGTCAGTAATGATTTCACTTTGTTGGCAGCAGCATCGGTAAAGAGTAACGGTGCATCGGCTTCACGTTGGTTAGACAACGCTGCCGCATCATTAAATTGATCTTCTGATTTTGGAGACCAGCTTTGTACGTTATTATCAGTATTCATGAAAAAATTAAATTTTTAAGGTTATTATGCTAAATTAGTATATATTATCTTGTCTTTAACACAAATGTATTTTGCAAAAAAATTTTGCATTTCATAGTACATCAGGAATAATAGCGGCATGCATTACCTAACCATTTTTATTGATTTTATCTTACATTTCAATGTACATTTAACTCATA
>CAYWDC010000076.1:0-4362 GCA_964456955.1 uncultured Gammaproteobacteria bacterium
GTTACAAGGCGCAAAGGCATCTTAGATGTTGCTGGGTTACCAGGAAAACTTGCTGATTGCCAAGAAAAAAATCCGGCGTTGTCGGAAATTTTTATCGTTGAGGGCGATTCTGCTGGAGGATCAGCAAAACAAGCACGCAGTCGTCAATCACAGGCAATCTTGCCATTGCGTGGCAAGATCCTAAACGTAGAGAAAGCACGTTTTGATAAAATGTTATCTTCTGAACAAGTGGGTACACTAATTACTGCACTTGGTTGTGGCATCGGGCGTGACGAATACCAACCCAACAACGTTCGTTACCACCGTATTGTTGTTATGACTGATGCCGATGTCGATGGCTCGCACATTCGCACCTTGTTGCTAACATTTTTCTATCGCCAAATGCCGGAATTGATTGAACGTGGTTATGTTTATATTGCGCAACCGCCGTTGTATAAATTATCTAAGGGGAAAAAAGAGCAATATGTTAAAGACGATCATGAATTAGAAAACATTTTATTGCAGATTGCACTAGAAAAAACGGAATTGCATCCTGGTGGTGGTGCGTCAGTCATAAAAGGTCGCACTCTAGAAAAATTGATAAGACAATTTCAAACAACTGAACATATAGTGCAACGCTTATCACGTCTTTATTCTCAAGAAATATTGAGTTTGTTGCGTTATTTACCGCTATTATACCAATCGTTACTCACTGATGGAGAAAAGATGCAAGTATGGGCACAGAGCATGCAGGAAAAATTAAATAAAAATTTCACTAGCAATATTAAATATCGCGTTAGCATTGCATCGGATTTGCAGAATAAGTATTTCTTGCCAAAAATCAATATCGAACACTATGGTATTGAAACGGAAACGGTTCTAGATATTGAGTTTTTACTTTCTGCTGAATATCAAGAAATTGCCGCCATTAGCGATTTATTACATGGTTTGTTTGGTGCCGGCGCGTACGTAAAACGTGGTCAAAAGCAACATGCTATTAATACTTTTGACGACGCAGTGAATTGGTTGATGCAAGAAGCAAAAAGTGGATTAAAAGTTCAACGTTATAAGGGTTTGGGAGAGATGAATCCGGAACAATTATGGGAAACCACTATGGATCCGAAAACGCGGATGATGCATCAGGTTTCCATTGAAGATACCATTGCTGCTGATGCAATTTGTACCACGCTGATGGGTGATCAAGTAGAACCACGGCGGGAATTTATTGAAACCAATGCTTTAGCCGTGATGAACTTGGATGTATAAAAGAGAAAGTAAAAATGGTTATTTATGTAAGGTAATGTTATCGTGTACAATGATATGTTTAACTGTTGTGATCACTAAAAACAGCCCAAAAAAGAACTATTAGAACTTTAGTAACGGATATTAGACTACCAACTGTCGCTCTTAACAGATGTTGAAACGCAATGATTAGGTTCTTTCTGGATGCCACCTACAGAACCCTGTATTATACTACTTCCCTTTCAGTTTTTGGCACTTAAGCTCTACAGTAAATTTTTCTACATCATTAAGGCGTACGGTATGCTGTTGCTAAATTACTTCATCCTGTGCTTTACTTTTTTTATTGTTAGCATAGTATTATGATAATTTCTATATACAAAGAGAGCTGTTAAGTATCTCATTATTTTAGCTGGTTTTAATTTTTCAATATGCCAGTTTAAGTCCTTTCTATCAGTCCTTAAGTGCAGACTTTTTGTTGCCCGCCAAATTTGATGAGTGCTAGTTTTTTCTTATTTTGTATACTATTATAAAATTCTTTAGGATCTTTGGGGAACAATCAGGTCATTTCTGTTGGGTAAATAAAGAAGATTTTCTAATCATCAAATAGTGTCCTATGAACTTAACCTATTTATTCAAAACTGTACGTGTTGCAACACCGATGGTGCTTGCTGAAATGGTTTACACCGTTTCAGGATTTTTAGGCATGTTAATGCTGGCACATTTGGGTCACAATGTGTTGGCGGCCAGTGGTTTGTTGTATGCAACAGAAACCATGATAAAAGTTATAGGGATTTCACCATTATTTTCTCTATCGGCGATGGTGGCACAAGCGTATGGAAAAAATGAACGGTATGAAATTGGCAACCTCATACAACAAGCTTGGTGTTTAGCTGGTGTCATTGCTGTGATTATGATGTTGTTATATTTGTTTATTCAGCCATTATTGCTGATTTTGGGGCAATCGCCACATTTAATCAAGCTAATCGTCTCTTATTTTTATATTACACTTTGGGCGTTGCCCGCATTCACGATAAATATGGTCAACATACAGTTTTGCCTAGGGATTGGTAAACAAAAGCTAAGTATGTTTGTTACCATTTGCCAAGTAGTTATAGTGGTTTGCTTAGGTTATGTGCTGATCGATGGTAAGTTGGGTTTCTCCGCATTAGGAATTACTGGCTGGGCGATTGCTAATGTTATTTCCATATGGATAGAGTTTTTTTTGTTTGCTGTTTTTTTCTTCGCGACTGATGAATTTAAGCAGTATTACTTATTTAAAACCCATGTGAACAATCAATGGCGGCACTTAAGGAAATTGCTCAACATTGGTTACCCGCTGATACTGCAGACTGCTGGTGAGCTGCTATCTTTTTCTTTTATTATTTTTATGACTGGTTGGCTTGGTCAGGTGCCATTGGCGGCTATGGAAGTCGTGGTGCAATTTTTAATGTGGATGATAATTCCGGCATATGGCATCAGCATTGCAGCGGCTGTGTTAGTTGGACAATCGCTTGGTGCTAAAAAATATGCTGATGCAAGACACTATGGAAACAGCAGTTTGCTGTTGGGTTTGATTCTTTTATCCATGTTCGGGGTTATTTTGAATGTTTTTCCACGATCGTTGGCGCAGTGGTTTCTGTCATTGGATCAACCACATTATACCGAACTACTAAGTATCATCAGGATTTTGTTTATTCTCATTGTGTTTTCGCAGTTTTTTGATACGGTACGTAATGTTTTAACCGGTGCATTGCGTGGCATGTTTGATACCAAGATCCCGATGCTTGCTGGTTTGGTGTCGATTTGGTTAGTGCGTATGCCGTTAGCCTATTTTTTTGGTTTGATGCTAAAACAAGGCATTTACGGCATTGTTTATAGTGCGATTATTGGCACGGCAGTTGGTGGCTTATGGTTGTGGTGGCGTTGGCAAAAAAAATCAAGAAATCTATGAAATAGCTTGCTATGCCAAAAAAATTTGGTTAGTCTTCCTCATAAGTGTACTGGCTTTGTATACTAGAACGTGAATCAAGTGCTAGATTCATTCTGTGCAAGACATAGCCCTGTGTACACAAATGAGCTGCTTCGGCAGATTTTTAACAGAATAACAGAGGTCTACATTGAGTAATGTCTAAAAAATTAATAGGAACCGTAAAGTGGTTCAACGAAAAAAAAGGTTATGGTTTCATATCGCGCGAAGAAGGTGCCGATTTATTCTTACATTTTAGCAACATCGTTGGTGATGGCTTTCGTACCTTAAATGAAGGGCAAGCAGTTACTTTTACTGAAGGCAGTGGTAAAAAAGGTCCGCAAGCTGAAAACGTCGAAGCTGTTTAAGGCGGTAAACTCGTAAAAGTCCCTGTCTATTAGCAGGGATTTGTTTGTGTAGCGGTTGTGAGACACTAGCCTGAAATTATATCATTGTATTTCAGGAATAACTAAAACAAGAAGTGGTTTTTGGTCGGCACGAGGCCTATTTGATGATGTATGTAAACGCATATATTGGCGCCGACTAGTGTAAATCGCCGCTAACAAACTTCAGCGTTCATAATCGATAAACGTAAAAAAGCGTTTCTCAATGTAATAACAAAGGATGCCCCATGCAAACAACCACCGATCCTCAGAGTAGATTGGCTAGATAGTTAGCTGATTTATTGTTTTATAACTTTTTTCTTCTCTCTATATCTAGCCTTTGCAAAGCAAAACAGGTAATAAGTAAACCCGTGTTTGCAGATAATCTATTATGCGTATACCCTCATGGCGAAATCCGACCGCGTGACCGTATAGGAAATAGTAGTTGCTATTAGACTAGCGCTAATAAATCTACTATTTTTTAGTTTCGTAACCATCGACTATAAAATTGTAGATTTGTATGTGTGCACAAAGCAAGAAAGGAGTTAACTTGTGCAAAAGATAACATATTATCAAAAATCCGGTGCCCCTTTTACTTTTAATCCTTGGGATTTATTCGCATTGGCATTACTATTAACGATTTTTTTTATGCTTGCCTGGGGAACTAATCAACTGTCCCGACCATTTTATGTCGGCATGCATTTGCCGATTTCACTAAATCCCAGAAAATTACCGCTCTATGCATTGCAAACCGTATTGCGTATGCTCATTGCCATGGTGTTTTCTTTATTG
>CAYWDC010000077.1:0-4329 GCA_964456955.1 uncultured Gammaproteobacteria bacterium
CATACCAGCAACGCTAGTTTGCGCATCAATTAAACCACTTTCTCCGCCCATGTCGGTGCGCACCCAGCCGGGGTGCAACAATAATACCTTGACCTCAAAAGGTTTCACATCAATAGACAGAGCAAACATCATCGCATTTAATGCTGCCTTGCTACCACGATAGGCGTGAGCCCGACCGGAATGATTGTCTTCAATGCTACCCATTTTACTAGTGATAGCCACGATCAATTTTTCGTTACTATTACGCACATTCGCTAACAGGGCATCTGCTAGACACACGGGTGCAAAGCTATTAGTATTAAAAATTGTTCGCATATTTGTTAAATCAACATTTCCAATGGTAACGCCTCTCTCACCACTAACTCCTGCATTCAATAACAAAATATCAATCGGCGTTGAGAATGTTTTCGGCCATTCTTGAAGTGACTGTTCATCCAACATATCTAATGCCAGAACTTTTAATCTGTCTGTATACTCATGGTGTAATGCTTGTAACGCTATTGCTTTGTCTGGATAACGACAGCTAGCAAATACCATGTCACCAGCTTGTAAAAACTGCCGGGTAAATTCTAGACCTAAACCACGATTCGCACCGGTGATAAAGATCGTCCTTGCCATAATTAACCTCCTTAATTAATCTAATCACTATTCCGCTAACTGAAACACATGACGCAAATACGCAAGATAACTTGGATCTTCACAGATAATCTTACCGGTTGCATCGCTGATCTTTGCCACCGGCTGTCCATTACAACGCGTCATCTTAATGACGATTTGCAATCTATCGTAACCCAAGTCATTGGTTAGGTTAGTACCAATACCAAATCCCAGATTGGTTAAATTTTTAAAATAATTGAATAATTGCAATGCTTTTGCTATGGTTAAATTATCACTAAATACTAAACGCTTGGTTTTTGCATCGATGCGCATGCGTCGATAATGCGTCAATACTTTATTGCCCCATGTAATTGGATCACCAGAATCATGCCGCACCCCATCAAATAACTTACAAAAATATAGATCAAAATCGCGCAAAAACGCATCAATGCCGTAAATATCCGACAACGCAATTCCCAGATCACCGCGATATTCATTTGCCCAACTTTGCAATGCTGCTTTCTGGCTATCGGCTAAGCGTGGTCCCAGTGCCTGATATGCCTGAAGATATTCGTGCGCCATAGTACCGATCGCCTTTAGCCGCAATTGCTGAGCCAATAGTAAATTGCTGTTACCGATGAAGTTGTTCGGTAAATCGTTTTGTAGTAATTGACATACCTCATATTGCCAATCATATGAGAAACGCCGCCGTGTACCAAAATCAGAAAAGTTAAAACGTGTACCCACTTTTGCGTTTACCACTTGCTGCACTTTGATTTGTAGACGTCTTCGTCCTTCATCATAGTTAGGTTGCGGGTATAGCGTACGATTGTAGACTTCACTAACAATAGCCAATACTGGCACCTCAAACATGATCGTATGCAGCCATGGACCATGAATAACAATGTCTAAATTATCTGTGCCGGCACTAATGTTAATAAAGTCTGAATTCAATTGAAAGATACGCAGAAACTCTAGAAACTCCGACTTGAAGAAACGATAACTTGATAAATAATCCAGTTCACTCTTGGTAAAACGTAATTGACAAAGATGCTTTACTTGTCGCTCAATTTCATCAACATAAGGGCGTAAATCGATGGTTGTATCACGATTAATGAATCGATATTCGACATGTGCCCCCGGTGCATGATGCAACACCGCTTGCATCATGGTGAATTTATATAGATCAGTATCGAGTAAGGATTCGATGATCATTATGTCAAGTTATCTGCAGATTCGATTAGCAGCACGCCGCCTTGCTGCATTTGCTCAAGTGCGGCTTCCATACTTGCCTTGGCAATACCACGTGTTGCGGCTAAATTTAAAATGACGGTAAAATTGCATTGTCGCAATTGCAACACTGTTCTTTTAACACAATAGTCCAGTGCCAAGCCACCTACGATTACCGTATCGATATCATTAACTTGCAAATAGTCGATCACACCAGTACTCAATCGTTCGGCAAAATCATGGTAGCAAGCACCATAGGGATGCATATCAAGCTCGATGCCCTTCCAGACAAAATAATCATAGTCTTTAGGGCATGGCAACCCATTAAGTAATTCGAATCCTGAGGTACCAGGCACCGCGTGCAAATTCCAATATAAATCGACGTTTTCCCCTTTAAGCGGCGATAAGCAGGGATGTAACTCGTCGGCAACCCAGATAGCATGCGGACTATGTGCGTCCTTAGAACCGACACGTAAACGCGCATAATTAGCTTGCCGATTGAGTTCGGCAACGATTTCGTCGCCACCGGCTACGGGCAATTCATCCGGGCACAATGGCGTAAAGGTTTTTTGTGCATCGACGTCAAAACTTGCTGTTTTCTCCTTAATAATTTGCATTATCTAGTACGCCACCCCCAAACGTTCAGCAACGATACGATAATGCGCAACAACACCACCAAGATCGTGACGAAAACGATCCTTATCAAGTTTTTCTTGGTTATTCGCATCCCAGATACGACAACCATCGGGAGTAATTTCATCGGCCAAATACAGTTGTCCTTGCAAACGCCCAAATTCTAATTTGTAATCGACCAATAACATTTTTGCATCGGCAAACAAAGGCGTTAACAAATCATTAATCTGCAAGCTTAGTCGTTCCATTATAGTAACCTCTTCAGTACTGGCCCAACCAAAAGTTCGAATGTGTGATGCATTAATAAATGGATCGCCCAAGGCATCATCTTTTAGATAAAACTCAAACACAGATTGTGATAATGGTGTTCCTTCTGCCAGATTAAAACGTTTTGCTAAGCTACCGGCAACGCGGTTACGTACCACGCACTCGATCGGAATCATCTGTAAGCGCTTGACTAACATTTCAGCAGCACCGAGGGTTTTGACATAATGGGTATTAATGCCTTTGGTGTTAAGAAAGTCCATTAAATAAGCATTGATACTATTATTAACCGTACCCTTGCCAGTTAACTGAGCTAACTTTGCCGCATTGAATGCCGAAGTATCGTCGCGAAAATCGATAATGGCTAGTTGCTCATCATGGGTCGCATAAACCGATTTTGCTTTACCAGAATAAAGCAGCTTGCCTTTATCCATGATCTTTTTTCAACTGTCGGGATAAACTTTGTAACATCGGCTTACTAATGCTGCTTGGTATTACTTGTCCAGTCTGATCGAGCACTTGCATTGCAGTTGTTGCACCATCTTGTGAAAGAGTAAATTGGTAAATTTGTGCTACTTCTCCATTTTTCCTCGGTACCCTAACTGTAATAATGCCAGTTTTCCTATCGCTACCGAGAATTTGATAACCGGCTTGCGGTAATACATTAATTATGCTACTCCACACTAACGCGTAATGTGTAGCAATACTTAATACCGGTGAACCATAACTATCTTGCCCCATTTCCATTTTGACAGTGTTTAGTTTGGCTGGTTTTTTATCAATTGCAGCTAATTCCCTATTATTTCCAGGAGGCAGCAATGAGGGTGCTGTGGGTTGCTTAAAAGTGTTACTATCGGGAATTGGATAAGCAGGCTGTATCTCACCGGCATGCAAATGGGCTGGTAATTTTAGCTTAGGCAAATTTTTACTCGTAAGATATTCATGCTCACGATTATGAATATAACGATTTTTACCCACTAGGCATCCCGAGAGCAATAACGGTAATATCAATAAAATTAAATAATTAAGCAATTTTAGCATCAGCAATTTTCTCCTTAATCAATCCGGCGCTTACAAGTCGGTAATTACCAACTGTCGCTGCGCGACTAAAATCGGTTTTGTACAATAAACAAACATTATTGTCTACATAGCCCATCTTTACCAATGCCCATGTTGAGACGTCACTACCACTATAAACAACAAAGCCAACATTGGCAATCATCTAGCTTCTGCTGCACTTCATAAAACAATCAAATTTTGCCTGTCTATATTAATGAAAATCTAATAAAAACTGCAACACCAAATAATCAATATCACCATTGACTTACAATTGATGCAACCATGCAACCATGGTGCAACTAAAGATACCGACCGATCATGCTTTGTGATCTCGTTGTTAAAGCTAGATGTTAATAAAATGATAGGTAATAACAGAGAAAAGTAACTGCTACAAACTGTGCCGAGTTTATATTGCTATTTTAAGAAATGCAATTTTTTAATCGCATTCAATTGATTCAGAGCATCATTTATGTAATAATTAACCATTTTTGATAGTTTATCCGGATATAAATAACTTTAAAATGAAATTATTAACTGATGATATCG
>CAYWDC010000078.1:0-4261 GCA_964456955.1 uncultured Gammaproteobacteria bacterium
ACTAAATATGGCGTGTAAATATGCCAACGATTTAATGTTAAACCGAAATCGTTTTTATGTGGTTCTAATCCAATATGTTTCGCCACATCAAATAAACCGCCAATGCCAATAGTTGTATTGAAAATGAAACGCCACATATCGGATAGGGCCCAAGCTACACGTAGTTGTAATATGTCATTCACAAAAACTGGTATTTGATGTAAATTAGAAAAGAAATTACTGATTCCGCGACGAAATAGGTAAGGCGTAATCGCCTCGTAGCCTTTTGCTATTGGTTTAAATACTGCTTTATCCATCTTGTCATTGAATCGCTGCGCATCTCGATTGAAATGTTGCAGTGGATCGCGTGGTTTGACTGTATCGGCAGGAATGGTATAGCAAGCAGACAAAAAAAATAGAGTGGGAACCAATAATAAAACCAGTAATGATAGACAACACTTGAAACGCAATAGCTTCATCTTAAAAATAGAAGTTGCCCTCTTTTTTAGCTCAAGGGGCTCATGCCGAATTTGGCCGTAAACAACCACCGACTAATTTTGCCATTTTTTCAGCCGCCTTGACCATTGCATCAATTAATGCAATATCCTTACTGGCATGTCCGGCATCACGAACAATGTCCAGCTCAGCACGACTCCAGGAACGCTGTAGCAAATAGGAATTATCAACGGGCGTAATCATATCGTAACGTCCATGCACGATAATACCAGGGAGATGCTTTATGCTAGACATATTATTTGCGATTTGGTTTTCCTTGATAAAACAACCATTAATAAAATAATAACACTCCAACCGTGACAAGCGCATCGTGCCAATATCATAGACACTAGTGATTGGCAACGGGTTAACGGTAGCACAACGCCGATGCCATAACGACCATGCCTTTGCTGCTTTCATGCGCACCAATTCATTGTCATCATTGAGCAGTTCGTAGTATGCTGACAACAAATTTTTGCGTTTATTAGGTGGTAAGATGCCAACAAAATCGTCCCAGTAGCTAGGATAAATACGACTTGCGCCGCCTGGTTCAAAAAACCAGCGCCGATCTTTTTCATTGGCAAGTAACACACTACGTAAAATCAGACCACGCACTTTTGCAGGATACGTTTGCGCATAGAGTAAACTCAGAGTTGCCCCCCACGAAGCACCAAATAACACCCATTGGTCGATGTTGAGATATGTGCGAATTGCTTCCATATCATCAATGAGTGCTTGCGTATTATTATTCTTGATATTACCTAGTGGGATAGATTTACCACAGCCACGCTGATCGAATAAAATAATACGATAAATATTGGGATCAAAATAGCGCCGCTGATCGGGATTGGAACCAGCACCAGGCCCTCCATGCACAACCAATACCGGAATGCCCTCAGGAGAGCCGCTTTCCTCAAAGTAAATAGTATATGGCTGTTGGACCGATAACGTGTGCATTGCATAAGGTCGAATCGCAGGGAAGCGTCTTAGCACGTGCTATCCTTATTCAACATTTAAACAGTAAGCTTAACATAAGCACTAAACGTGGTCTATATTTTATTTCAGTGGTAAATAAGCTGCAAAATAGTTGCATGTTATTTATCCGGCTCCACTTTAGCTAATTGGTCCGCATGCAACCAACCACCTGGAAGATTTGCGATTTACCATACAAACAAGCATGTGATTTCCCATTACTATAGCTACAATTGCTAAATACTGACCTTCGCTTTAATGTGTGGATGGGCTTGGTAGTCAACAATGACAAAATCATCAAATTGATAATCAAAAATAGAAGCCGGGTTACGCTTAATCCGTAATTGTGGTAACGGATAAGGCTGTCGGGTAAGCTGTTGCTGCACTTGTTTAAGATGATTGCTATACAAATGCACATCGCCACCGGTCCAAACAAAATCACCGACAACAAGACCGCACTGTTGCGCCATCATATGTAACAATAGCGAATAACAAGCAATATTAAAGGGCAACCCAAGAAAAACATCACAAGAACGCTGGTATAATTGACAAGATAACTTGCCATCGACAACATAGTATTGAAACAGCATATGGCACGGTGGCAATGCCATTTTATCAAGCTCGCCAACATTCCATGCATTAACAATTAAACGGCGTGAATCTGGATTATTTTTAATCTGCTCAAGCACCGTGGTTATTTGATCAATGACCTGACCATCATGACTCTGCCAATGGCGCCATTGGCTGCCATAAACTGGCCCAAGATCACCATTAACATCGGCCCACTCATTCCAAATACGCACACCATGATGTTGCAGAAACTTTATATTTGTATCGCCACGTAAAAACCATAATAACTCATAGACGACACTCTTCCAGTGCACTTTTTTTGTCGTTACCAGAGGGAAACCCTTTTGCAAATCAAAACGCATTTGATAACCAAAAATGCTTTTAATACCGGTGCCGGTGCGATCCATTTTATCGCGACCATGTCCATAAACATACTGCATTAAGTTAAGATATTGTTGCATTGTCTCTACTTAAATAACTACGAGGGTCTATTGTAAGCATACCACAATAGCCACATCCCAAAAACGATCATTGGTGTTGATAAAAGTTGTCCCATGGTAACCCAATCCCATAAGATAAAACCATATTGCGGATCAGGCTGACGAAAAAATTCTAGCGAGAATCGTACACATCCATAACCTAACAGAAACAGCGCCGAAACCGCCGCTCGTGGTCTTCGTTTATTTGAGTACCACCACAAGACAATAAATAACAACACTCCTTCGAACAAACATTCATAGATTTCCGAGGGATGGCGCGGCAGTGGACCAGCTTGTGGATAAAGCATACCCCATGGTAATGTCGTCACACGCCCTACTAATTCGCCGTTGATGAAGTTTCCAAGACGACCAGCGGCTAGTCCGATGGGCACCAGTGGAGCGATAAAGTCAGTCACATTGAAAAGAGGTTTTTTGGTTTTCCGACAAAATAACAAAACAGCCACAATGACACCCAATAAACCACCATGGAATGACATACCACCCTGCCATACTTCAAAGACAGTACTGGGTTGGTGAATAAAGGCTGGCAAATTGTAAAATAAGGTGTAGCCAATGCGCCCACCAAGAAGCACGCCTAGAGCAACATAAAAAAGTAGATCAGCAATTTGCTCGGCACGCCACTGACCTTGAGAATGGTTAGCACGATATATGCCAAGTAACCATGCAGAAACAAAACCAACTAAATACATCAGTCCGTACCAATGCACTGCAATTGGACCAAGGTGAAATGCGATTGGATTTAACTGTGGGTAATGTAGCATATTTATTTTTTAGAAAAAAATCATCTTAACCCCAGCTGCCAACAAATACATTATAAAGAATAAGCGCAGCATCTGCGGTGAAATGCGATGTGCCAGTTTAACACCTAACGGTGTAAAAAGCATGCTGCTAATTGCAATAACGATAAATGCAGGCAAATAGACATAACCAACGGTAGCAGCTACATGCACGGTTTCATTATAACCAATGATCATATAACTAATCATGCCTACAAAAGCAATCGGTAAACCGCAGCTCGCCGAGGTTGCCACCGTATAACGCATTGGCACATTAAATTGCTGTAGCATCGGCACCACAAGACCACCACCAATGCCCAATAAACTACTAAAGCCGCCAACTATCATTGATAATACAGTAAGCATCCATTTGCGTGGCAATTGCCACTGATGATACTCACTATTTTCTTGTTCGTCTTTGCGCTGAATGAATAACATTCGTAAGGCAAGCAAAAACATTACTATACCAAATACTAAGGACAAATGTTGACTTGACAAATGTGCAGCGATTATCGCGCCAATCATCGTACCAATAACAATACCCGGCCACAGTTTTTTCCCCAAGCGAAATAAAACCGAGGTATTAAGCCGCCGATAATGAGCATGTGTAGAAATACTGGTGGTAACGATAATCGTCGCCATCGACGTGCCAACCGCTAAATGCATGTTTAAAGCACTATCAATTCCAAATAACGGGAACAAACTTGTTAATACCGGTACTACGACGATGCCACCGCCTAGGCCGAGTAAACCACCGATGAAACCGGAAAATATACCTGCCAGAGCAAAAATGAATAGATAAGCATGCCACATGTTTATTTTCCTGCTCTGATCAAACCACCGAGCCCTGCTTGTTCCAAAGTGTATTCTAAATGCGTACGAATATCTGCCGGATCTTCATATTTCATTACCTCTTTTAAGATCTTACGGACTCGATAAAATGGAAAACGTCGTATCACCCATTTTATC
>CAYWDC010000079.1:0-2558 GCA_964456955.1 uncultured Gammaproteobacteria bacterium
ACAATTATTATCAATAATCATACATTTTATTATTGGGACAATTGCATATAACAAGATTACTTCACCTACATGAAAAAGTGATCAGGCAAACAATGTCAAGCCTTGATCAACTTTGGCGTTTTCGTTTGAAAGTCTTTTTGTTGCATTATCAACCAATAAAATATCGCCGCAACAATAAAAAAGCTTACTAATATGACTGGGCGCTGTAAGACATTGATTTGCTGAAAATAACCATATAAGGTCATAAAAGCAAGATAGGTAAATATTGTCCAGGCTGAGAGAAATGCTCTGATAAGTTTGTCAACTTTTCCGCCGTAGTAGCTTAGGCTATATAGTAAAAAGAAGATAACGTACAAGAACAACGACATGAGCAACGCTGTCGTACCTGTCTGTGTTAATAGAAACGTTAACAGTAAGTAAATGACAAAACTTAATATGTTGCCAAATGGCATTCTAAACAAGCGATACTCATCTGGCTTGATTTGTCGCAACTTGGTAAATGCAAGCGGTATTGTCACCGAGGAAATCAATTGAAATACCGTAACTAGTAGCATGATCTTCTGCCAATTACTAAAGAAAAACACTAACACAAAACTAAGCAATAGACTAAATATCATTGATCGTCGTGAGATATTAAAGACTGGGTGCAAGTTATCGAAGAACATCGGCATTTGTCTGTCTTTGGCCATGCCGGTCAGTACACGCATCACCGAGCCGGCATAGACGATACCGCTACCCGATGGGCTCAATGCCGAATCTGCGTAAAGAATGATTACTAAAAGATTGAGATCTAGGATCAATGCTAACTGTACTAGTGGCGAGTTAAAATCAAGATGCTTCCATCCTTTAGCTATCATTGATGGTGACAAGGCACCGATAAAAGCAAATTGTAAGACTAAATAGATCAACAAGCATATCAATACCGATATAGCCAATGCAAGAGGAATATTTTTCTTTGGATTTTTGATTTCTTTAGCAAAAATAGCAATTAATGAATAACCAAAGAAGGCATAGAAGACGCCACTATTGGTCACTGCAGCAAAAACTGTGCCAACACCATAAGGAATGATGGTACCTCTATAGTCAACAAAATTATGAGGATGAAATGAAGCTGCCATAATCGCGATGCCGGCCAACAATGGCACCAATATCTTAATAACAGTGATCACATTGTTTATCTTCGCCAGCGATCGTATTCCCCAGAAATTAATTAAACCGTAACCGATAATTAACAGACCAACAATGACAATACCCAGCAAGGTTAGGTTATGATTAACAAAAACATAAGGCGTGAAACGTGGTGCCACCGTACTGACATATTGCATCGTTGCTACCGCTTCGGACGGTATCATGATAACAAGACATAGCCAATTGGAGAGCGCCACTAAGAAACCACAATCACGATTATGAGTAATGGTAAATAAACGTGCAAGTAACCCGCGTTCTTGATACAAGGTGGCAATTTCTGCTAACAAAAAAGCCAAACAAAGAGCGATGATTGCACCAATAACCCAAGAAAAAATCGATGCCGGACCAGCGTACTTTGCACTGTAGTACGCGGCAAATAACCAGCCACTACCAATCATGGATCCCACACCGATGGCAACTGCACCCCAAAGACTTAATTGTTTTTTTGTACTCATGTCTAATCTCTTCGTTATACTCTGATTCTTTAGTTAATTTTTAACCATAGCAGAAATCTTAATACTTTTCTAGGACAAATTTTTTATATAAGATAGTAAGACATCGTGTAGTAAACCGTTGCTGCTAACCGCATTACCACCGTAGACCGTTCGTTGCCCTTTAGTGTCACTACAAACACCGCCAGCTTCGCTAACAATAATACTCAAAGGGGCTATGTCCCAAGGTTTGAGATTAAAATCAACACAAAATTCACCCATCCCCATCGCCACTAGCATATGTTGATAATAATCACCGAAACCGCGTTGTCGATAAGTTTGACGCAATAAGGTTAGCACCGGTTCCGCAGCATGCGATGCTTCGCTGCCAAATAGACTGCCGTGGAATGCTAAACTTTGTTCAAGCTTATCTTGTTTTGACACATAAATACGCCGACCATTGTGATATGCACCCTGCCCTTTTGCCGCCCACCACTTATCACCGGTTGCTGGGGCAGAAACATGCCCAGCAATCACCTCGCCCTTATCCTCGATTGCCAATAAGGTAGCAAAAAAAGGAATGCCGGCAATGAAGTTTTTGGTGCCATCGATGGGATCGATGATAAGTTTACTGTCGGCATTGGTCTGCGTTTCACCGTACTCCTCGCCAAGAATCGACAGTGCCGCGTGTTCTTGCGCAACACATTCGCGAATCAATACCTCTATTTCCTGATCGGCTTGTGATACCGGGGTATGATCGGGCTTTATATTAACCGTTAAATCGGTTGCATTAAAGTATCTGCGTGCTAAAGGATCGGTTTTCTCAGTAATATTTCTTAAAAAATCAGTCCATGCCGACATAAATTACTTTCTCCTACGACAAATATGATCGGGCTTTATATTAACCGTTAAATCGGTTGCATTAAAGTATCTGCGTGC
>CAYWDC010000079.1:2658-4218 GCA_964456955.1 uncultured Gammaproteobacteria bacterium
TAAAGGATCGGTTTTCTCAGTAATACTTCTTAAAAAATCAGTCCATGCTGACATAAATTACTTTCTCCTACGACAAAAGTGTATTTAAATTCTTGTTTAATCTATTCAACAACAGCAACTGGCTGCTTGGTTGTCACTGCTTCAAAGGCTGTATCTACGGTGTTAGCTTGCACATTAGTTAACATCACATCTTGCAGCTCTTCTAAGGTCGGTAATTGATTTAAACTCTGCAAATTAAAATAGTCCAAGAAGAACCTTGTGGTACCTAATAGTGCTGGTTTCCCGGGCACATCACGATGGCCAACGACTTTAATCCATTCACGTTCTAACAGTATTTTAATGATTTGTGAGCGCACTGCAACACCACGGATTGCCTCAATCTCGGCACGAGTGATTGGTTGACGATACGCGATTAAGGCTAAGGTTTCCAGTAACGCGCGTGAATACCGAGGTGGGCGCTCTGTAGATAATTTTTTTAACCACGGCGCATAATCTTGCTTGGTTTGAAAACGAAATCCGCCAGCAACTTCCTTTAACTCTATACTACGTGTCGTAGATTCTCTTTGTAATTCAGTCAATGCATCACTCAGTAACTTTGCTGATGGACGCTCTTGCTCGTCAAACAACATCATCATTTTCTTTATCGTCATCGGCTTGTCTGCTACCAGCAACACAGCTTCCAAAATATTTTTTAACGATAGTGTTTTATTATTCATTCAACACACCTTACATGAATAGGTGCTAACGGTTTAGCCTGTGTCATATCAATCAACGATTCACGCAGTAATTCTAAGATCGCCATGAAAGCAACCACCACGCCAGTACGTCCCTCTTCAGCAGTAAACAATGCCTCAAATTTTAAAAATTCATCTGTACGTAGGCGGTCAAGAATTTCGCTCATACGCTCACGCACCGATAATGGTTCACGTTCAACATGATGATATACAGGCACGTCCGCTCGGTGCAAAACATCCTTAAATGCCAATAATAATTCTGCTAAACTAACCGACGGTAATGGGCGTTCAATTTTCAAGTCGACGTCCAGCGATTTAACCAAATAATTATCTCGTTCTAAGCGCGGTAATTGGTCCAAATCTTCGGCAGCCCTCTTATACCGTCCATATTCCTGCAGACGGCGCATCAATTCCGCACGGGGATCATCCTCTTCACGCAATAGTTGCGGACGCGGTAACAACATGCGCGACTTAATTTCCACCAATGTCGCTGCCATCACTAAATATTCTGCCGCCAATGCCAAACGGTGTTGACTTACTAACTCAACATATTGCATATATTGTTCCGTGATTTGTGCAATCGGAATGTCAAGAATGTTGACGTTTTGTCGCTTGATTAAATACAACAGAAAATCCAGCGGTCCCTCAAATGATTCTAAAAATACCTCTAACGCATCGGGAGGAATATAAAGATCTTGTGGTAACTTAGTTACAGGATTACCCAATACCTTGGCAAAGGCTTGCGTAGCGAACACTGTTTGCACAGCAGGCACTTCTTTCATTAACTGCCGCTCTGTACTCTCTTGATTCATTTCATACTGCTAAT
>CAYWDC010000080.1:0-4184 GCA_964456955.1 uncultured Gammaproteobacteria bacterium
GATAAACATCTTGGACTTCATTAACAATATAATTAGCTAATGCGGTAACACCCTGCAAGCGTAAAATATCACGAGGGTTTAATGGTCCATCCGAAACCACTTCACCACGTACGATATGCTCACCTTCAAACACATTCATATGTCGCCATTTTGGTATCAAAGTTTCCATAGTTTCACCTTTCTCATCGGTGATCACCAAACGGCGTTTCCCGGTAGTTTCTTTACCGAAACTCACTACACCAGTGGCTTCAGCTAATACCGCAGCATCTTTTGGTACACGTGCCTCAAATAAATCAGCAACCCGTGGTAAACCACCAGTGATATCACGCGTTTTACTGGTTTCTTGGGGAATCCGTGCAATCACATCACCCACTTCAACCTTAGCACCATCTTCTAGGTTAAGCAATGCAGTTGCCTGCAAGAAATAATGCGCAGGTACATTAGTACCAGCCAATTTTAAATCCTCACCTTGATCGTCAACAAGTTTAACCATAGGGCGCAAATCTCTATTCGCACTTCCACGTTGTAATGCATCGATAATGACAATACTGCTCAATCCAGTCACTTCGTCGCTTTGTCGCACCATAGTAATACCTTCCAACATATCGACGAACTTAACTGTACCCGCTACCTCAGTAATAATCGGATGTGTATGCGGATCCCAATTAGAAATAACATGACCGCCTTTTACTTGCATACCCTCAGTAACATTAATTTCTGCACCATAAGGGACTTTGTAACGTTCCCGCTCACGCCCATGTTCATCAATAAGAATGACTTCACCAGAACGCGATATCGCAACCAGGTTACCATTTTTGCGTTGCACGGTTTTAATATTCTGTAATTTGACCTTACCGCCGTTTTTGACTTGGATATTATTTTCTGCCGTCGTCCGAGACGCTGCACCACCAATGTGGAAAGTACGCATGGTTAACTGCGTGCCCGGTTCACCGATCGATTGCGCTGCGATAATACCAATCGCTTCGCCTTCGTTAACTAAATGTCCACGAGCTAGATCACGACCATAACAAGCCGCACAAATGCCATAACGCGTTTCACAAGTGATCGGCGAGCGCACTTTAACTCGATAAACACCGGATTGCTCAATTTGTTTTACTTCTTTCTCATTCAATAACGTACCTTTTGCAATAAGAATATCTTTAGTTTCCAAAACAAAGATATCCTCAACAGTTACCCGACCAAGAATACGTTCGCGCAATGGCTCAACTACATCACCACCTTCAATATGCGGTGTCATCCACAAACCACTATCCGTACCACAATCGTCTTCATTGATCACCAAGTCTTGCGCAACATCAACCAAACGCCGCGTAAGATAGCCAGAGTTTGCGGTTTTTAACGCTGTATCTGCCAACCCCTTACGCGCACCGTGGGTTGAATCAAAGTATTGCATCACATTCAAACCTTCGCGGAAGTTTGCGGTAATTGGGGTCTCGATTATCGAACCATCGGGACGCGCCATCAATCCACGCATACCAGCAAGTTGACGCATTTGCGTTGCGCTACCTCGCGCACCTGAATCTGACATCATATACACTGGATTGAAGGATTCTTGTTGTATTTCATTGCCTTGCTTATCTGTAACCGTTTCATGCGACAAGGTATCCATCATCACTTTTGCAACCTGTTCGGTAGTACGCGACCAAATGTCCAGCACTTTACTGTAACGTTCACCGGCAGTTACCAAACCAGACGCGTATTGTTGCTCGATTTCCTTTGCTTCAGTAGCAGCCTGGTCAATAATTTCAGCTTTCGCTTCAGGTATTTCCAGATCATTAACACCAATCGATGCGCCAGAACGAGTCGCATAGTGAAATCCTAGATACATCAGATGATCAGCAAGCATTACTGTTGCTTTTACACCAAGTTCCCGATAAGTATAATCGATCAACTGAGAAATAGTTTTCTTAGTCATCACCCTATTGGCCAGCTGAAAAGGCAAATCTGAAGGCAATATATCGGCTAATAATACACGCCCTACCGTGGTATCAACCAATTGACGTTTTGCTGCAGTTCGCGAACCATCTTCATGTAGCACAGAAACGATAATACGCACTTTTATCTTAGCATGTATATCGACTTGCCGACTATCATAGGCACGCCGCACTTCTGCCGTATCGGCAAAGATCATCCCTTCACCTTTAGCATTGATGCGATCACGAGTTAAGTAATATAGTCCTAGCACCACATCTTGTGTTGGTATAATGATAGGCTCACCGTTTGCTGGGGAAAGCACATTATTCGTAGACATCATCAAAACGCGTGATTCAAGCTGCGCTTCTAGTGTTAATGGAATGTGCACCGCCATTTGGTCACCGTCGAAGTCAGCGTTATACGCATTACAAACCAACGGATGCAATTGAATCGCCTTACCTTCAATTAACACCGGCTCGAACGCTTGAATACCCAAACGGTGCAAGGTTGGCGCGCGGTTTAATAAAATCGGGTGTTCACGAATGACTTCATCAAGAATATCCCAGACTTCCGCCTGTTCACGTTCGACCATTTTTTTCGTCGCTTTAATCGTCGTCGCCAAACCCTGTTGTTCTAATTTGCCAAAAATAAACGGTTTAAACAATTCAAGTGCCATTTTCTTTGGTAAACCACACTGATGCAAACGCAATGTTGGCCCAACTACAATCACCGAACGACCGGAATAATCGACGCGCTTACCTAATAGGTTCTGGCGGAATCGACCACCTTTACCTTTAATCATATCCGCCAACGATTTCAATGGACGGCGATTAGAGCCCATAATCGCACGACCGCGACGTCCATTATCGAGCAACGCATCAACCGCTTCTTGCAACATTCGTTTCTCATTGCGAACGATAATGTCTGGTGCATTAAGATCAAGCAGACGTTTTAAACGATTGTTACGATTGATCACCCGACGATAGAGATCATTTAGATCCGAGGTGGCAAAACGTCCGCCATCCAACGGCACCAATGGACGCAAGTCTGGCGGGAGCACCGGCAACGTAGTCATAATCATCCATTCCGGTTTGTTACCAGATTCATGGAAAGCTTCTAGTAATTTCAAACGTTTAGTAAATTTCTTCAACTTTGTTTCCGCATCAGTACTAGCAATGGCTTCACGCAAAGTAATAATCTCTGCATCAAGATCAACAGATTGCAACAATTCCTGCACTGCTTCAGCACCCATTTCTGCTCTAAATTCATCACCATGTTCTTCGATAGCATCAAGATACGCTTCTTCGGTCAATAATTGCCGTGATTCTAGAGATGTCATGCCCGGATCAATAACAACATAGACCTCATAATAAAGTACCCGTTCGATTTCACGTAATGTCATGTCGAGCATTAAAGCGATGCGCGATGGTAAGGATTTTAAAAACCAAATATGCGCAACCGGGCTAGCAAGTTCGATGTGTCCGATGCGCTCACGCCGCACCTTAGATAAGGTCACTTCCACTCCACATTTCTCACAGATAACACCACGATGTTTCAGGCGTTTGTATTTACCACATAAACATTCGTAGTCTTTCATCGGTCCAAAAATACGTGCACAGAACAAGCCATCACGTTCCGGTTTAAAGGTACGATAATTTATCGTTTCGGGTTTCTTAACCTCTCCAAATGACCAAGAACGAATTATCTCAGATGAAGCAAGACCAATTCGAATCGCATCGAAATCTTCAATGTCAACTTGTTGCCTCAATAAACTAACTAAATCTTTCACCACCTATCTCCTATACTGCACGCGGGCTAAATGTCTTCTATTTCTAGTTCCATATTGATCCCCAGTGAACGCACTTCTTTCATCAATACATTAAATGACTCTGGCATTCCTGGTTGCATTTGATAATTACCATCGACAATATTTTTATACATCTTAGTACGCCCGCTAAAATCATCTGATTTAACCGTCAACATCTCTTGTAAGGTATATGCTGCACCATAGGCCTCTAACGCCCAAACTTCCATTTCACCAAAACGTTGTCCGCCAAATTGTGCCTTACCACCAAGTGGCTGTTGTGTCACCAAGCTATAAGAACCGGTCGAACGCGCATGCATTTTATCGTCAACTAAGTGATCCAATTTCAGAATATACACGTAGCCAACAGTAACCGGTTTCTCAAAAGGTTCACCTGTACGCCCATCATATAAAATCGTTTGTCCGGTGATAGGTAGTTTTGCTA
>CAYWDC010000081.1:0-2239 GCA_964456955.1 uncultured Gammaproteobacteria bacterium
CTATTATAGTATTGGTCAATATAACGTTCGTGTTGATATAGCACAAACACAACAGAAACGCAATCGTGTGGCAATTGCCATTAAGATTTCTGAAGGCGCTGTGGTGAAAGTCGCCAATATAAAAATCATTGGCAATCGGCGTTATTCTGAGGATATAATACTTAAAAATTTGCACCTACACACATCAAATTTATCAACTTTTTTTTCGCATAGAAATCAGTATTCGACAGAAAAATTGCAGCAAACTCAGCAAGATATCGAAGATTTTTATATGGATCGTGGATATATAAATGTTAAAGTTGATTCTACCCAAGTAACTATTACTCCAGACCATAAACATACCTATGTCGTCTTCAAGATTACTGAAGGAAATCAATATCGATTTTCTGGTTATCATTTAAGTGGACCATTGTTAGGCAAAGCAACCCTACTTAGCAAGGCAGTGCAGCTCAGAACAGGTGATATATTCTCGCGGCAGAAGATGCTAGATTCTGCCAGGGCGATGAAGGCAGCACTCGGTAACGCTGGATACGCATTCGCTAATATTATCCCTAAGCTACAAATTGATAATAAAACTAAGACAGTGTTGATCAATTTTATAGTAAAACCAGGAAGTCGTTATTATATTCGCCATATCAATTTTACTGGCAATACGAAAACTTCTGAATTGGCCTTACGCAATCAATTTTTTGTAATGGAAGGAAGTTTGTTTTCGGTACAAAACATCGATGACTCTATACGACGTTTACGGCAAAATCTCTATGTAGATGCCACCCAGCCACCACAAGTCAAACTTATAAAAGTTCCAGGTAGCGACGATTTACTTGATCTAGATGTTTCATTAGTAGAAAGACCGTCGGCTGAACTACAATTCTCTATCGGTTATGCGCAGGTCGAGGGTCTGTTATTCAATACTAGCTTGATGCAATATGATTTTATGGGTACTGGCAAAACGGTAGGACTTAACATTAATTGGAGTAGTTACGAAAAATCATTTAATATTAATTATACTAATCCTTATTATACGCCGAGTGGAGTTTCACGTGACATCAGCCTGTATGGAAGCAAGCACCGTCACGGACGTGATTTCAATAATGAAGCCAGTCTTTCGTCTTATTCGATTGATAGTTATGGTGTTGATGTAAGCTATGGTTTCCCTACTTCGGTATATAGCACTTTACATTTAGGCTACGGTTTAGCTTCTCTCCACGTAAATGATGTTTCTTCTACTGCACTAATGCAGAAATTCGTCAATAACTATGGTGCGAAGTTTAAACAGTTGTTTTTGACTGCAGGTTGGAGTCGCAATACTGAGGATGTCACCTTTTTCCCCAATCAGGGCACAGAACAACGCGTTGATTTGACGATTTCGGCGCCCATATCTAAACATGCTTTGCAGTATTATACCTTGACCTATACCCACGATTGGTTTCATCCATTGAACCAGTATTTTACATTACGCATGTACGGTGTGCTTGGCTACGGTAATGGCTATGGTTTCATGAAAACATTGCCGTTTTTTCGAAGCTATTATGCTGGTGGTTTAGGTAATCAAGGGATAAATCGTGCTTATTATCCGTATAGTCTCGGACCTCAATCTGATGGTACGGTCACTGGTGGCAACTTGTTAGTTTCTGGTATGGCCAGTTTGATCTTGCCAAACTTATTTCACAATCCGAATATTCGTACTTCTCTCTTTTTAGATGGGGGTAATGTATTTGATACACATAGGCACGAATATCGGTTTAAGACAAACAGTCTGCGCTATTCCTACGGTGCACAGTTGCAATGGCGGACTCCAATTGGCATACCGTTAGTTTTTAGTTTAGCGGCACCATTAAATAAGAAAACTGGTGATCATGTAGAACGGTTCCAATTTATCATTGGCACTATGCTTTAATTAACATTGAATTAAATCACAGTGAAATTATTGTATAATTATTTGCAAATGAATTTTATTAAAATGGCGATATTACAATGAAAAAATATGTCTTTACCGTAATTATTATTTTCGGTTTGTTATTTGCAATTTCTGCATTCGCTACCAGCCTAAAAATAGGCACCTTTGATCTTCAAAAAGTTATGATGACAAAAAAAATTCAAGCATTGAATGCACAAGTTGGTGCGCAGTTGACAAAAAAATTGGCGCTTAGTGAAGAAAGGCTAAAAACAGAAAACACAAAGTTGCAGCAACATTTGCAAACTTTTACGCGCGATGCAACGGTAATGAGTCTTAAAG
>CAYWDC010000081.1:2249-4131 GCA_964456955.1 uncultured Gammaproteobacteria bacterium
GTTGTCCAAAGAGAAAGAGAATTTGCAAAAGCAACAAGATGAATATACTCGAGATATTAGAGCAGCATGGGAACAAGTCAGACAAATAGTTATGTCTAAAATAAATGAGATTTTATCCATTATCGGCAAGCAAAAACACTATGATATGATCTTACCAAAGTCAGGAGTGAGTTATTACAAGGATGCCGATGACATCACTGATCAAGTTGTGCAGGCTTTAAAATAAGCTTATTTATGCAAAAAATATGACTACATCGATAACATTAAGAGAAATTGCTGCGCATATAAACGCAGAGTTACGCGGTGAGGCTAACATTAAAATCATTGCAATTGCTCCCCTGGCCCTTGCTTCTGCTAATGAATTAAGTTTTATCGTAGAGAAAAAACACCTTGCACATTTACAGCAATCACGTGCAGCGGCTATTATTCTTTCACCGCAATTGGTAGAAAGATGGTCGGGTAATGCATTGGTCGTCGCCAATCCTTATTTAGCGTATGCGAAAGCCGCAGAATTGTTTGCCAAGGTCCCTGCGGTACGTGCAGGTATTCATTCGAGCGCGGTCGTTGGTGATAATAGTAATGTTGCTGCTAGTGCCAGCATCGGTGCTCATGTAGTGCTTGGTAATAATGTGTTTATTGGTAAGAATACGGTGATAGCCGCTAATGTTGTCGTCGGTGATGATTGTCGTATCGGTGCCAATTGCCAATTAAAAGCGAATGTTACTTTGTGTGATGATGTGGTTATTGGCGATCGCTGTATTATACATAACGGGGCGGTTATCGGTTGTGATGGTTTTGGCAATGCTAATGTTCAGGGCCATTGGCATAAAATTCCGCAATTAGGTGGCGTGCGCTTAGGTGATGATATCGAAGTGGGCGCAAATAGTACCATCGATTGTGGTACATTGGGTGATACGGTTATTGAAACCGGTGTGCGCATTGATAACTTAGTACACATTGCACACAATGTGCATGTTGGGGCGCATACTGCAATTGCTGCGGGTTGCGGTATTGCTGGTAGTACAAAGATTGGTAAATATTGTATGTTAGCTGGCCAGGTTGGCATTGTCGGCCATTTGCGTATTTGTGATAATGTAGTTTTTACCGCACGCGCTATGGTAACGTCTTCAGTTAGTCAACCAGGTGTTTATTCTTCAGGTACTGGGCTGATGCCGCAGTCGGCATGGCAAAAAAGTATTGTCCATTTCCGTCACTTTGATAAGCTAGTAAAAAAAATTAGACAAGTTGAAAAAATACAAAAAGGTACGCAATGAGTAGGCATTTAGATAGTGAACAAATAAAAAAATACATACCACATCGTTATCCATTTTTATTATTAGATCGTATTATTGATTTACAGCCAGGTAAAAATTTAACAGCAATCAAGAATATTTCTATTAGTGATCCAGTGTTTCAAGGACATTTTCCGCAATTGGCAGTATTTCCTGGCGTGTTAATTGTTGAAGCGATGGCACAAGCTTCCGGAATACTAGCATACTTGACTGCGAAAAATCCGCAAGAAGCATTAAGAGAACTCTATTTTCTAGCTGGTATTAATAAAACACGTTTCAAGAAAATTGTAGTCCCCGGAGATCAACTGCAATTGCATATTGAATTTTTGCAACAGCGGCAAGAATTTACTGTTTTTAAGACCAAAGGAACAGCAATAGTGGATGGAGTAACAGCTTGTACCGCAGAAATGATGTTAGTGAAGAAGAATAGTTAATAATGATTGATTCACGTGCTGTGATTGATTCGACAGCAAGAATCGCTGCTAATGTTGAGATTGGACCATTTTCAGTTATTGGTCCTAATGTGGAAATCGGTGCTGGTACATGGATTGGTTCTAACGTAACAATAATGGAAGGTGCACGCATTGGAA
>CAYWDC010000082.1:0-4104 GCA_964456955.1 uncultured Gammaproteobacteria bacterium
GCGTACTGCTAGTATAAAGTGAACTAAACTTAACCCGGCAAATATAAACGGCAAAAATACCACAGGGAGTAAATCTATTAGCAACGGTATGCGCAATGTTGATGCCATTGCTAACATTAATAAACATAGGCTTGCCCAACGTGGCATTCTAATCGCGTGTAATTCCGCCCGCAAACCACCGGGATTATATAGAATTGCTTGCCAATAACGCGCCAATAATAACCACGTCAAATCAAACGATAATAACACGGCGGCTTGAATCCCTGTTGCAATTTTGCTCAAATAGATGATGGCCTGGTTTTTATGCGTCATAGTGGTTTGCATATCAACGCTAACTTGCTGCAAATAATTTAGCATTCTGTGTTGCCACCAAATATCGATGTCTTTGACATAGCCATGGGTAACAATAATGCCCACTATCGCTAGACCAGCACCGACTAATAGAACCAAACTCCAACTGTAGGTATGATGTAAAATAATTGCTAGCAACCAAACGAGAGTGGCAGCAAGCGCTCCATTATAAATTACCACACTATTTTTCGAAGCCAATGCGAATAAGATAATCGCCACTAAGATACTGATTAAAACCAAGGCACTATCTTTAGCACCACGACGCAACGTGATCAGTGCCATTATAATCACGCTAAACCAATGCAAAATCGGCAAAAGCGTAAGCGGAAACACCACTAACGCTGCATTGCGCCGGCTACGCATTAGAAATGCACCGAAAGTTTTCATAACTTATTTATGTTGATCACAATATGGCAATAGTGCCAAGTAACGTGCTTTTTTAATCGCTTTGACTAATTTGCGTTGGTAAAAAGCGCGTGTCCCCGTAATACGACTAGGAATGATTTTACCAGTGTCAGTAACATAATTTTTGAGCAACTCGATATCTTTATAATCGATGTCGGTTGCTCCATCTGATGTAAAACGACACATTTTACGACGAAGAAAACGCCCCATATGCTATTACTCCTAATAATTAAACTGAGGCAACTTGTTTATCCTCTTTTTTCTGTAACAATAGTGAAGCCGCCGTTTCCGGTTGTTTTTTGCGTTCTATCAAATAGCGAATAATCGCATCATTAAAACTGAAACCTGATTCAATTTCATTGAGTGTTTTCTGGTCACACTCAATATTAAGCAACACATAATGTGCTTTGTGTACATTGTCGATAGCATAAGCAAGTTGTCGACGCCCCAAATCTTCTTGACGATGCACTACACCTTGTTGCTCTGCAATTATTTTAGTGTAACGCTCGATCATCACCGCAACTTGTTCACTCTGGTCCGGATGCACCAGAAACATTATTTCATAATGACGCATATGTATGCTCCTTTTGGTTAACGCCCTCCCGCAGAATGTCAGCTGTTGGTAGAGCAAGGTTATTTTTATTAACAAAACAGGTTAATAAACTGCCAATGCAACCAGGGAAAATATTCTATGCTAATTATTGCGTAAACGCAACGCTTAAAGCGCACACCAGCTATCGGCCTGAGTGCCTTTCTCTATTTGTACTCGGTAGTTGTATACCTTGACGCTGACGGATAGACTCAAATAAACAAATACCGGTCGCAACAGAAACGTTGAGACTAGCCACACTACCCTGCATCGGGATACGCATCAGATAATCACAATGCTCACGGGTCAAACGCCGCAATCCTTTTTCTTCTGCACCCATAACGATAGCAACGGCACCGCTTAAATTAACATCATAAATTGTAGACGATGCCGATGTATCAGCACCGTATAACCAAATACCCTGCTGTTGCAATTGCTGTAACGTGCGTGCCAGATTAGTCACTTGAATAAAAGGAACATTTTCCGCAGCACCACAGGCAACCTTACGTACGACAGCAGTAATACCCACCGCTTTATCTTTCGGCGCAATCACCGCGGTTGCACCGGCGGCATCGGCACTGCGTAAGCAAGCACCAAGATTATGCGGATCGGTGACACCATCCAAAATCAACAATAACGGCGATTTTTTGCTATTTTGCAGCAGTGTGATTAAATCACCTTCCTTAACATTTGCAGAGGCAATAACGCATAATGCAACCACACCTTGGTGATTTTCTTTGATTAATGTATTCAGCGTCTTACTCGGGACCAATTGAACCGCTAACGGTAATTGCTGTGCTGATTCCAGTAATCTTTTAAATGCTCGATCGTTACGCCCCTTTTGCATCCAGAGCTGCTTAATAGTTTGCGGTGCTTGTTGTAACAATGCTTGTACGGCATGAATACCATATACGAATTGCTCACCCATGTCGTTATACCTATAACCAAAACGACAAAGATCCTGTATGTATCGAGTTAATTTTCTATCACAGGTTCAAAGTCAATTTGTCGTTGCTCCATATCGACGCGTATAACTCGTACCGTAAAACGTTGTCCTATTGTATAACGTGCGCCGGTACGCTCACCGATTAATAGGTGTTTGATAGCATCAAACTGATAGTAATCATCTGACAAAGCGGTGACATGCACTAATCCTTCCACATACACTTGTTGTAACTGCACAAATAAACCAAATGCGGTTACCCCTGTCACTTTACCATGATATATCTTTCCAAGGTGATGTGACATATATTCGCATTTAAGCCAGTTGACAACATCACGCGTTGCTTCATCGGCTCGCCGCTCAGTCAGCGAACAATGCTGACCGAGTGTTAACATGGTGTCTTGATCGTAGGCAAAAGCAGCCGCCGTGCCGCCACTTAAAAAATGCTGAATGGCACGATGTAATAGCAAATCGGGATAACGACGAATCGGTGAAGTAAAGTGCCCATATTCTTCATAAGCTAAACCAAAATGGCCAACGTTTTGTGGACTGTACTCCGCTTGATTTAATGAACGTAACACCATGATTTGCAACGCTTCAGCATGCTCATGGTGCGGAATTTTCACCAAGACTTGTTGATAATCGCTAGGTGATGGTTTATTGCCACCACCAAGGGTTAAGCCATATAGCGCTAATGATTGTCGTAGTGCATAGAGTTTGTCTTCATTCGGCGTCTGATGTATTCGGTAGAGTCCAGGCAGCTGTTGACTTTTTAAGAATCTAGCCGCACAAACATTAGCCACCAACATACACTCTTCGATCAACATGTGTGCTTGACTGCGCACCACGGGAACAATCTTCTCAATTTTTTGCTTTGCACCGAAGACGATGCGTGTCTCTGTAGTAACAAAATCCAGTGCACCACGCAATTCGCGTTGCTGACGCAGCAATTCGTATAAAGCGTGCAGGTTATCTAGCTGCGGAGCAATAGCACGATATTGTTGACGTAAATCGTCGTCTCCATCTAAAATGGCAGCAACATTATGATAAGTCATACGAGCATGTGAACGTATTATCGCATTATAAAAACGGTAACGACCCAGTTTGCCATCTTTACCGATCACCGCATCACATACGACACACAGTCGATCAACATCGGCATGTAAAGAGCATAAACCATTCGATAACACCTCTGGCAACATGGGAATAACACGCCCAGGAAAGTAAAGCGAATTACCACGATTCTTAGCCTCTTCATCCAACGCGGAACCGCGCTTCACGTAGTGACTAACATCGGCAATGGCCACCAATAAACGCCAACCACCATTCTTCTGATTTGGCTCACAAAATACCGCGTCGTCAAGATCCTTAGCATCTTCACCATCGATAGTAACAAATGGTAACTTACGTAAATCTTTGCGTCCTTGCTTATCCACGGCATGAATTTCCGTGGCAAACGTTTTACTCTCAGCAATAACATCAGCAGACCACTTGTGTGGAATATGATAAGCAAGCAAGGCCATATCGATTTCCATTCCTGGCGCCATATGCTCACCAAGCACTTCGATCACCTCACCCATGGCTTGACGACGCTTGTCTGGTGGTGCAATCAATTTAAGGCGAACGATTTGACCCGATTTAGCTTTATGGCGTTTGCCGCTAGGAATAAAAATGTCCTGAGTAATATTCTTGCTACTCGGCACGACAAAATAGGCACCATTTTCATAATGCAGTTGCCCAACAACTTCTTGCGTATTACGCTCTAGCACCTCAACGATAATTCCTTCAGGACGCCCCTTGCTACTTTCATTAGCAA
>CAYWDC010000083.1:0-4066 GCA_964456955.1 uncultured Gammaproteobacteria bacterium
CTCACAGTCCAAGGGGAAAGTCGGCTACGTGATACTACGCATACTAAAAATGTAACTAAGACATTGGAAAGCAGTTTAGGTAACAGTAGAAGTTTAGCCGGCAAGCTTTTTGAATATCAAGTTAATCTTGCATTGTTGGATGAACAAAAAGATGATCTTGGGAAAAAATTTACCGTCACCATGCATAATGGAAAGATAATTCCGTCACAAGAATTAACATTTCTGGAACGGTTCACGAAACGGTTGACGAATTGGTAAAGAATTATTGGGAACGTTCAATTTGATAGGTTTGAGTGCGTCCCTGGTTGCAACTCGAGCAACTCAAAAGCTTGCTATGTCTTAGTTACCGATGATCATAAAACGGGATCCATCGATTTTTTTTACTTTAACCTGTAGCGCTGGCACCTCCATAATATTCTGGCATCTTCTAAAGAGATGCCATATTAATGAATGGTAAAAGCTGAACATTATCAGCTAAAAAACGTCTGCTGAACTTGTTTAGCCCCCTTTCTAGAATTTCTTTATATATGAAAGTTTGTTGCAGCGAAAAAATGCTTGGCCGCATATTAACCGCATGATTATTGGTAGCAATGACCATAGCTGCCTTAGCATTTAGTCCAATTTATCTCAGAAATCGGATTAAATTATTGTTGCGAATGCTATTGATTATTTGGGCTGCGCCGCTATAAAGAATAGTGGCACAACATGTTGAGCAACACGATGAATGGATGAGTCGGTCGTGGGCAGTGTAAGATCTAACTCAATTTACCGACAACTAAAAGAAGATTCTTTCTATAGTGTACTAACTTAAAAGTTCTTCTTTTCACCGCTAAGCGTCACAGCAATATTCAACATCATCAGTAATATCTGCTTAAAACGCGAGTGTCATGGGCTATCAAAACAGTTAAAGTTTATTGATTGAATCCAATCACAACAAGGAAAAGTGAATTACTTTACTCGATGGCGGCAAGGACGGTTTCTACATGTCCGGGTACCTTCACACCACGCCAAACTGCTTTTAGTATGCCCTGTTGATCGATTAAAAACGTACTGCGTTCAATGCCACGAACTTTTTTGCCATACATATTCTTCTGTTTAATCACGCCATAGGCTTTACAAATCGCTTCGTCGGTATCGGCTAATAATATATAGGGTATGGCATACCTTGCAGCAAATTTATGATGCGAGGCCATACTGTCGCGTGATACACCGAGGATAACTGTATCTTTTGCAGCAAATTGATCCGCCATGCTGGTAAAATCTTCAGCTTGTTGGGTACATCCTGGGGTATTATCTTTAGGATAAAAATAAAGTACCACATTTTTCCCTTTAAATTGGTTAAGGCTTACCACGTTGTTATCTTCGAGCACAGAGGTAAAATCAGGGGCTTTATCACCGGGACGTAACGTTTCGGTAGATGCGGTGGTTGCAATCATTTCCTTTGTCTCCTTTGTGTTGGTTTTTAGCCCCGGCTCACTCGGGGTCTTGTAATCTTTCTCAAAGGCCTTAAGAGCGGTTTCTGTAGCCTTTGCTTTAGTTTTATAACGCAACAATAGCATGAGTTGTTGTGCCAACTGAGCTAAGTTTTTCATATGCTGCCGTTGCAGACGCTTAGCTTCTTTCAATTTGGTCGTCATTTTTTTAACGGCATTTTCTGCGGTTTTGGTTTTCTTTTGAGCAAACGCCGTTTTCGCAGTGGCTAATTTATCTTCGTATATTTTACCATCGGCTTGCTGCAGCTTAATCGCTTGCTTAGTATCGGCAATAGCCGTTTTAGTTTCAGTAATAGCATGTCGACACTGATACTGAATTTCAGCAAAGGTGCTTCTGAGATAACCTTGACATTCTTTTTGCAATTGTTTGAGAGTGCGTAATGATGTTCTCGTTTTCTTTTTTTGCCATGGGTAAAAGTCTCCTTATAATGCACTGATGAGTAGGATAACAAACATATTGTAATCCAAGCGATTGCAAACTACAATTAGTATAGTGATCATTTAAACCACTGAGAAATTGATCGAATAGGTAAACACACAATACTAGCAACAGCTCCCATCTGTTACGTGCCATGCGCAGCTGGAGGCGCAGATATGCAACAACTTAGCATCATATCAGAAAACTTTCACGCGGATATTTAGCACAACTTACATCTGGTAGCTGTAATCGCAACTACTCTGTCTCTGGCGTGTTATTAATTCTTCTTGTTAAATGATACAAGTTCGTTAAAATTAGGATACTCAGCAATCGGTGCCTTCGCAGACAAAGTAAAACACAGAGAATATTGCATCGATCGTGTGCTGCTCTCTTAGGCTCTCTCTATTGATTCTATTGATATTGAGCAATACAGACCTTATATTGTATTTATGCGGTCATTTTAGTGAAAGGCAATCACATAATTGTAACAATTACCGTTTTATTTTTAGTATTATTGCCTAAAATTTGCTATAATCTTGGTAGAGTAAGTATTTTTATGAGGACAAACAATGGCATATTCACTCGGTAAAGAAAAAGCGATTTCACGTTCATCCAGTGTATTAGCAACCAACGCGGTGCTACGCAACACTTATGGCTTGCTCGGTTTAACGCTATTTTTCAGTGGGCTAGTGGCGTGGTGGGCTGCAGCCACGAATGCACCAAGTTTGGGTTTAATTGTTACCCTTGTTTGCGTTTATGGTTTAATGTTTCTAACGCAAGCATTACGTAATAGCTCGTGGGGATTAGTATCCTGCTTTGGTTTCACTGGTTTCATGGGATATACATTAGGCCCACTGTTAAATCTGTACATTCATGGTTTTAGCAATGGAGCAGAACTGGTCGGCATGGCGGCTGGTGGCACCGGCATCATTTTCTTAGGACTATCAGCATATGTTCTAATGACCAAGAAAGATTTTAGTTATTTATCGGGCTTCATTTTCATCGGTTGCATGACACTACTCATTGCCATGATCGTTAGTTTTCTTATCCACGCTCCGGCGTTGCAATTGGCAATTTCAGCAGGCTTTATTTTGCTGTCATCAGGCTTGATTTTGTATCAGACCAGCCAAATTATCTATGGCGGCGAACGTAACTATATTATGGCCACCATCACCTTGTATGTCAGTATCTACAATTTATTTGTCAGCTTACTGTCGATTTTGGGGGCATTTTCGGGTAGACGTTAATATCTCTACATTAAGCTTTATGTATTTAGTGATGGCAGTGCATTTAACGCACTGCCCCTGTTTTTCACAGCTGGATACCAAATATGAGAATCCGTGTTAGCTGTGTGTCCAGGTTGTCCCAAGCATGTGCACCTGCATAGTAGCAATTTACTAGTTTTCTCAGCTAATTTAGTTTTTTTCTTAATTTTGCTTATACTAAGCGAGAGCAACTTGGCAACGCCTTTCAAGTAAGCAATATTAGAATAATTTCTAGTTTATTCGCAATTATTTTACGTTTAACAATAATATAAATCGTACGATATTTTGTATTTCTTAGATGTACAATGCGCATATTAAAACTACTTTACCATTACCTCAATGTTATTGAGAAACCACTTTTTGTCAGTAAATCAATACCGTATACTGAATACTAAAACATGGCTAACAAAAATATTTACAGTGTATCCGAGCTTAACCTCGCTGTGTGTAAATTGCTCGAACAGCAATTTGCTGGTATTTATGTGCGCGGAGAAATCTCCAATTTCGTTTGTCCTGTCTCGGGACATTGGTATTTTTCATTAAAAGACAATAAAGCACAAGTTCGCTGCGCGATGTTTAGTGGTGCAAATCGCCATGTATCGTGTCGTCCTGAAGAAGGCACACAGATAGAAATTTTTGCGCGCGTAAGCTTATACGCACCACGCGGAGACTATCAGCTGATTGTCGAATCGCTTGAAAAAATCGGTGATGGTGCATTGCAACGTGCCTTTGAAAAACTGAAACAAACATTGGCAACACAAGGCCTATTCACCGAAAAATATAAACAAGTATTACCCAAATTTCCGAGTACTATTGGCGTTGTCACCTCTATCACTGGTGCAGCACTCCACGATATTATTAATGTCTTGCAACGTCGCTGTCCGTTTATT
>CAYWDC010000084.1:0-4055 GCA_964456955.1 uncultured Gammaproteobacteria bacterium
ACATAGGGCAAATGGGTGATCTCTTTCATCCCTGGACCACCATAAGTGTTGTTACGCAGCACCACAAAGGTGGCAAATAGGCAGGCGAAGATCACACAATCACTCATAATGTAGAGCCAAAAACCGAAAACATCTGTTGAATTTTCTTGCGGGTGCGTTTCTGTTAAAGTGGTTGAACTCATTGTACTACCTCGCGTAAAGATGCAGCCTCAATTTTTTCAACCTCATCAGCCTTAACATAATAATCCGTATCGGTGACAAAAGTGCGTTGCACAGCCGCACCCACCATGCCGATGATGCTGACAAATACCAGCCATAGGATATGCCAAGTCATGGCGAAACCAAGCAGCCCAGCAAACAATGCAACAATAAAGCCGGTGGCTGTGTTACGCGGCATATGGATATCTTTGTAATGCGGCGTCGGAGACCGCTTACCCTGCCGTGCTTGTTTTTCTGCCCAATAGGCATCGCGACTACTCACTTTGGGAATAAAGGCAAAATTATAAAACGGTGCAGGCGAAGACAATGACCATTCCAAGGTACGACCATCCCATGGATCACCGGTAATGTCTTGGTATGCTGGTTGATGGCGATTCTTAATGCTAACCAACAGTTGCAACACCTGACAACATACACCAGAAAAAATAAAGATCACCCCGATAGCGGCAACTACCAACCATGGATGAAAACCGGTCGCCACATCATAGTGATACAGACGCCGCGTCATGCCTTTTAAGCCCAGCACATAAAGCGGCATGAAGGCAACATAAAAACCAATCAGCCAAAACCAAAAACCGTATTTACCGAGTTTTTCATTCAGTTTGAAGACAAATATTTTTGGAAACCAGTAAACGAAACCGGCAAAATAACCAAACACGACCCCACCAATAATCACGTTGTGGAAATGCGCCACCAAAAAAACGCTATTGTGCACTTGAAAATCAACGGGTGGCACCGACATCAATACACCCGTCATCCCTCCGACGGCAAAGGTAATGATAAAGCCAATGGTGTATAGCATCGGTGTGGTAAATTGAATGCGCCCGCGATACATGGTAAACAACCAATTGAAGATTTTTACCCCAGTTGGCACCGCAATAATCATCGTCGCAATGCCAAAAAACGCATTGACATCTGGACCGGCACCCATGGTAAAAAAGTGATGCAACCACACGATGAACGATAAAAATGTAATCACCACGATGGCCCATACCATGGTCGTGTATCCGAATAATGCCTTCTTGGAGAAGGTTGCCGTGACTTCAGAGAATATGCCAAATGCTGGCAGAATCAAGATATAGACTTCTGGATGGCCCCACGCCCAAATTAAGTTAACATACATCATTGGGTTACCCCCAGCGATGTCGGTAAAAAAATGCATGCCAAAAAAACGATCCAGAAACAGCATGCCCAAGGTTGCGGTTAAAATGGGAAAGGCTAAAATCACTAAAACAGAAGTACACAACACCGACCAAGTAAATATCGGCATCTTGAACAGTGTCATTCCCGGTGCACGTAATTTTAGGATGGTGACCAAAAAGTTAATGCCGGACAATAAACTACCGACACCGGAGATCTGCAGTGCCCAAATATAGTAGTCAACACCCACGTCGGGACTGTAAATAATATCGGAAAGCGGTGGATAAGCCAACCAACCAGTAGCGGCAAAGTCACCAATGATTAGCGATACATTGACCAATACCATTGCCGTAAAAGTTAACCAAAAAGCCAATGAATTTAAATACGGAAAGGCCACATCACGTGCACCAATTTGCAGCGGCACCGCAAGGTTTAACAAGCCAAACATAAATGGCATCGCCATAAAGAAAATCATCAACACCCCGTGTGCGGTAAAAATTTCTGCGTAGTGGTGGGGCGGCAAGTAGCCCATTGAATGCCCCACCGACAGCATCTGTTGCGTACGCATCAAAATCGCATCGACGAAACCCCGCAGCAACATCAACCCGGCGAGAATAATGTACATCACGCCAATTTTTTTGTGATCAACAGTCATGATCCACTCTGTCCACAGATATTTCCATTTCTTATAGTAAGTCACGGGAATAATAAAACCCAAAATTGCAATGATCATCACCGGCAACGCGACTCCCATGATAATTGGGTTGTCATATGGAATGGCGTCAAGCGTTAATTTTCCAAACAGTAAATGTTGCAACATCGTGAATTACCTATAACGTTTTTGGTGACTTTTCCAGTCTCAGTTTGCTCTTCGATGGCTTCATATAGCTCATCACTACGCGGTGAAATAAATTGGTTGCTGGCGATGAAAAATACAATGCTTTGCGATTCATGGTCGGCTTTCGCAACTGCTGATACTTTGCTGTGGTTAACGGCATTGACCGATGGTGGATCATATTCACCCAATGGTCAAATTGCGCCTGGGTGCTCACATGCACGTGAAACACCATGTTGGCAAAACCATCACCGGTATAATTAGCAGCAAAGCCGCGATATGTGCCCAAAGTGTTGGCAGAAAAATGCAGTTTCGTCATCATGCCGGCCATCGCATAAACTTGCCCGGCAAGCTGCGGCATTTCCAATGAGTTCATCGGTGAATCTGCGGTGATAACAAACTTAACTTGTTTATCGATGGGAATTTTCACGTAATTAATCGTCGCAATATGCTGCTCCGGATAAATAAACAACCAGCGCCAATTTAATGAAATGACTTGAATTGTCAGTGGCTTTGATGCATCAAGTGGGCGATATGGATCAAGCTTATGCGCACCACGCCAGGTGAGTATCGCCAGTATAATGATAATAATACCTGGAATTGACCAACAGATCACTTCCAACAAGGTATTATGTGCCTTGTTGGGTGTATAGGTAGCCTCTTTATTGCTAGCACGATACTTGAAAACAATAACAACCGTGAGAATAATCACCGGGATGACGACAATCAACATCAACAATAGCGCAGTAACCAACAAGTGCATCTGGCTGTTAGCAACTATTCCTTTTGGATTAAGGAGCGCCAATTTGCAGCTGCTCAATGACAGTGTGCAAAAGATCACTACCGCTGTCACTATGATGTGTCGAAATTTAATCACGATGCTTGTATTATGCAAATTAACGATGGAATAACTGTAAATGCCAATGAGACCTAACCTCTATAGTTCGCTATAATACCTCAATTAACAAAGCAAGACAAGCGACCCCATACCTTCACTTACTCTCGTATTGCCTGGTGACTGTCATATGGCTGCTGTTTCAATATAGCCCGTAGTTGTTAACTCCTGAGCAGTGCTAAACTCTGATAACACGGCAAAGTTACTATTCGATGATCGGAAAACAGTAGAAGAACAACATAATAATCAAATGGCGACATTTGCAGAAGACTATCATCCTTCAGCAAGGAGCTCAGGCATTAAAAAAGAACCTCAAGAGAAATACAATTACCTCGATTACGCACAGATCTACAGTGAAAGTTGGCATCTTCCAAAACGGGCATTATATGGAGGAGAATTATTAACAATATAATAGCACTGCTAGTCTAGTAGTAGAACATAACGTCTGTTAAAGGCGGTGTCTCGATTGACGACACTGCCTTTATTTTTTAGATTCAATGACGACACACAACAGCTAAAAGTTTTACATTATCTTTATTTTAAAGGTGTAATTGTATTTAGAGCAGCAGTGCTAAGGTTCACATTGCGGCTGTGATTACTGCTCCTGCTTCCATTTACGGGGCCAGCACTCACTGACTCTTCGCTATGGTTATAACGAAAGCGACAGATATGCAGGCGATCGCATCATGTCTAATTTGCTTAACTGCTGCACAACTGTTATTATTGGAAATTAAAATTAAATCTGTTATCCACCTCATTGACGACAAGGTGCCTGGCAAATGTGTGCCTCAATTAGTGCCAATAAGCATCGCCTCACCTGGCGACAAACGCTATCTGCTTATTTAGAATTGTGCAAACCAAAAGTGGTTGGGTTAATGATTATCACGTCGCTGGTTGGCATGTTACTCGCCACACCTGGCAAGGTGCCTTGGCGCATTTTGTTATTCGGCAACCTTGGCATTGCAT
>CAYWDC010000085.1:0-4022 GCA_964456955.1 uncultured Gammaproteobacteria bacterium
GCACCGCAAAAAGAATATCAATCATCCCGTTAACAGAAAAAATCAACACGTTAGCCGCTAACACTAAGGAAAATCAGCTTGAACCTAATCATTACGTTAAAGAATTTTTATAATAAACATTATCCAAAAACACGCCCACAAGATAAGCGGCCGACTGCCAACGCAAAGAAAAACATCTCAATTAAACAAAAACTGATTAGCCGTAATGCACTCCAAGTGATCAAACGGCTACGCCACGCTGGTTATGAAGCCTATTTAGTCGGTGGTAGTGTACGCGATTTATTACTTGGCTTACAACCGAAAGATTTTGATGTCGCGACTGATGCCACTCCCGAACAAATTCGCAAACTATTTCGGAATTGTCGCTTAATCGGGCGACGTTTTCGTTTAGCACACATTCACTTTGGCGGTGAGATTATTGAGGTGTCCACATTTCGCCGTGAAAACACCAGCGCCATCAGCACGCATCGTACTGATAGGTTTATGGTTATACATGATAATACTTACGGCACCCAGCAAGAAGACGCGGTAAGACGTGATTTTACTTTAAACGCCCTTTACTATGACCCAAAAAGCAATCGTGTTATCGATACTCTGAACGGAATAAAAGATCTGGCGCAACAACAAATTCGTATCATTGGTGACGCCAACATACGCTATCAAGAAGATCCAATTCGTATGATTCGTGCTATTCGCTTCGCTGGTAAACTTAATTTCGACATCGAAACAACAACTGCTGCACCATTTAGTGAGCTTAACAAATTACTCTGGAACGTTGCACCTGCTCGCTTGTTTGAAGAAGTCCTAAAATTATTTTTCACTGGACACGCGCTAGCTTCTTATCAACGATTAAAACAATATCATTTTTTCAACTTGTTATTTCCGCAAACTATCGCTCACGAGCAGGATGTTAATTTTCAAAAATTGTTACATTTAGCATTGGAAAATACCGATAAGCGCTTAGCCACTGGCAAATCAATTAATCCCGCTTTTCTTTTGGCGGTTATCTTATGGTATCCGCTGCAGTATGAAATTAATTATCAACAAAAGCAACTATCGTCGTTTCTTGCACAACAACAGGCAATGCGAATTATTATAAAACGACAATTAGAAACTCTAGTCATTCCGCGCCGTTTAACACAAATGATGTGCGAAATCTGGCAATTACAGTACCGTTTGCCAAAGCGGCATGGCAAACGCGCCTTCGTTACTTCAAAGCATCTTCGATTTCGTGCGGCTTATGACTTTCTACTCTTGCGCTCCCATGTTGATTCCACTCTACAGCCATTAGCAAACTGGTGGACAGAATTCCAACATGCGACTTCTGTGGAGCAATTTAAAATGACAAAATAAGGACCATAGACATACTATTAGGGCCACCGTCATTAGCAAAGCAATAAGTCGGCATTGCCTGCGTTGCTTATTATACAATTCTAGTCGCAACAAACATTACTGCACCTTTGCAACGCAATCCCACATCACAATTTAATGGACGTTAGCACGTTTAGGTAAACGCTTAGTATTGAGTAGACCAAAATGCTTGCTATAGGTTGCAGAAGCGACAGCATACCAATTATCAAACATCGAATAATAAAAAACAGTCACATGGTTACGTGCAGACCATTTGCGGACTAATGCATAATAAACCTTGGCGTTATCTAAGCCGATTTGATATTGGGCCGGCTGTTGGCGAACATTCACGACCTCACCATACGTGGTTGGCCAACCAGTTTCCGTGACCACAATTTGTTTACCTGGATACTGTTTGTGAATAGCTTCGTATTGCGCTTTGAAACTGGCAAAACCTTGCTCAGGCGACAATGAACTTGGGTACCGGATCATATCTGATATATGCATAGATTGTGGTAACATTCTGTGTAGTGTAAACATAGGGTGGATTATTACCCTTAGTATATGAATAAAATGTCGTTTTAAATTTACATGCAGAGGATACCGTAGTGCATGTAGCATATCCTCTACCCCTGTTAATAACGTCCTTCCTAATGGTTGGTTTTGGTCACTTTGCTTATACCAATCCCAAATTGGGTAAATATTCACGGCGATAAAATCACATTTATTGGCAATAGCCTCGATATCTGGATCATTACTTTGATTTAACCAAAAATTTGTAGTTTGCGCTGTGCTTACAGCTATACTAGGCGCATCTTTTTTAACCCAATCGAGGTACTGATTAATTTGTAGCTTTCTATCTGGATAATCTTCATTGCCCACTAAAATACCTAACAACTCTTTATTCTTAAAAAACGGTTTAACGTCTTGTTCATAATTTGCTGTAGTCCAATCTTGCTCATGAGGTGGATCAAAAAGATATAGTCCTAATAACACCTTTAAATTATTTGACGCCAACATAGGCAACAACTCAATCTTACCACCATCATACTGAGGATAATACGTTCTAACCGCGGTAAAACGCCTACCATTAGCATCACGATATTTTTTGATGGCATGAATATCCTGTATCACAGAATCCTTAGAAGGAGAGGTGGTCGCATGTAAACCACTATATGTTACGCCCATAGGATGATACGGAACTCTAGGTGACACAGCAAATACCATATCACAACTTAGTAATCCGAATACAAAAATCTGTACCCATTTATTCACAATTTCTTTCCCATTATTAGAGACTAATTTAAAAATATTAACCTTTCTTACTAAGATAAATTCAGAATGTATGATATCAGTTAATTAGTAGAAATTAGTGGCAAGAAAAATAAAAACTGCTTAACTTATGGCTTTTACAACTTTGTAATATTAGCGATATTATCGGTGGTTTCGTCGTCGGCATTAGTATTTGTTTACTGCAACACTTTGCTAAGATCAACTCTCTGATCCCCAGTATCCTCGCTGTCTTCACGCTCTACAGCATCAACTTTGATATCATGCAGTGCCCAAACATTAATTTATTGAATCACCATACACTGCTTAGCTATATGCAAATGTGTATGTATTGGTGTTTACTAGTTTCTTTGTTTGCGCTTCGCTACTGGTCTTATTGCTGCGGTTGTTAATCTATTCATGCCTGAGTTTAACCTTACGTGCCTTCGGCGCAAACAAACGATTGTTAGGCAAAACTCGGCAAGCAGCCAACATGCTGTCTTGGCATCGGAATTGTACTCCGCAACCTGCTGGCGGCACGTTGCGGAGTGATGACTGCGCAAATCAATGGCTATGCGGGCATCACAACATGCGAGTTGGCATGGCACTGACCGGGATTGGTGGCTATTGTCATCGGTTGCAAGCTGATACTATCGCTGATTGTGCATAGCTGACATTTAACAACAAAGCCGACTTTGTCGGCTGTTTTATTGGCACCTACCTCTACTTCCTCGCACTTAACATTTTCTTAATGCTTAACTTAAACCGGAACCATTTAAAATCAATGTTTGGTCTCGTGCTAACGGCATTATCGACAGCGAATTACAGCAACAATCAACTGCATACGCTAATGTACAATGATTAAGATTAACAATATCAAATTTACTTTGCCGCAAGGCATTGATTGCAACATTAACATACATGACTTTGTGTTGCCTATTAATAGCAACGGCTCCGCCAAAAGCACTTTGACAAGCTGTTGAGTGGCACCTATCGGCCGAGTAGCGGCAATATTACCTTAAATGGTGAAAATATCGAAAACTTCCCCCTATAACTAAGCTAAAACAGTGAATTACACTCACACAATTTGTGCGAGAAAGCTTGTTTTTTGACCTCACCACCGAGAAACATGCATGGAGTAAACCGCTTATACACGAAAACCATCATCACGTAAAAAGTTTGCTGAACGATTAAACGTTTATTTGCAGAATTTTAACGTCAGATTAAGCGTCAAATTAACATCACCACTCTATAAATCCAGGGGTGAGCAATAAATCGTCACGTTTGCGCTCTACCCCCGTCATCAACCACAATTACTTTTACTCGATGAATATGCCTAGTACCTTAGATGCAATAACTGCTACCAAGGTGATGCAGATTACCGCTAATATGATCAAAAAAAG
>CAYWDC010000086.1:0-3975 GCA_964456955.1 uncultured Gammaproteobacteria bacterium
GCGCAACAGCATCACTGGCAGATTAAAGCAGATGGCAAATATTTTCGACGGGTGGTCGCCTCACCAAAACCGCAACGAATCGTCGAATTAGCAATTATAAAAAACCTTTTGGCTTCCCATCATGTGGTCATTGCCGCCGGTGGTGGTGGTATCGCCTGTATTGAGCAAGCAGCAAAATTGCATGGTGTTGCGGTGGTCATCGATAAGGATTTAAGCGCCTCTCTGCTGGCAACCGAACTGGATGCGGATCGATTGATTATCTTAACTGATATCGATGGTGTTTATCAGCATTGGCAAAGTCCGCAACAAGAAAAAATTGCGCATATAAACACTACCGCATTAGCAAAATTGTCGTTTGCTGCCGGCTCTATGCAACCAAAAGTCGTCGCCGCTTGTGAATTTGTACAAAAAACCAAGCGTCCTGCGAGTATTGGCAAATTAAATCAACTGCCACAAATATTACAACAACAAGGAACAGTAATTACCGTTTAGTCTGGATTGACTAATTTGCGGATATACGGTAACAAATCCGTTGCCAAGGTGCCCCTTTCACCTGCTGTTGCTGCCAAATCAGCGGCTTGTGCGTGGATCTGGACACCAAGCTGCGCTGCTGCTGCCAATGACACTTTTTGTGCTATAAACCGGTAATGACGCCGGTTAAGATATCGCCCATGCCACCGCTTGACATACCGGGATTACCGGCGGTACAACGATACAAACGATTTGCTGATTTCACTAAGGTATGTTGTCCTTTTAGGATCGCAACACCACCATAGGTTTGCTGCAGTTGAGTTACTGCTTGCTGACGATTAGCAAGAATGTCTTTAACATCAACTTGCAGCAAACATGCGGCTTCACCCGGATGTGGGGTCAACACCCAATGTTGTTTGTGTAGTGGGGATCTTGCCAACAAACGAAGTGCATCCGCATCGACAACCAGTGGCATTGACTGTTTTAACACTAATGTTAATAAGGACTGTGCCCAACGATCTCGTCCCAATCCAGGCCCAATACCGATCACCGTCGCTTTTTTAATTAAAGCAGTTAATTCCGCAACATTGGCAACGTCGTGCGCCATGATTTCTGGGAAACGCGTTACAATATGTAACGCATTCCCTGAACGCGTAGCCGTAGTGGTTAATCCGGAACCGGTGCGGGCTGCGGCGATGCTCGACATCATAATGGCACCCACACAACCATGACTACCACCAATCAGTAAGCTGTGACCAAAATCGCCTTTGTGACTGTTTATTGCACGCGGGACTAAGAATCGTTTGAGATGATCAAAGTTAATATCTTTTGCTTGCATGGTTCATCATGCCACCGCTATTTTCGCCGTAATAATAGCATAGAAATGCGTTATTAGTTTATCGCCTAAATTTAATCAAAATCTCCCTGGAACACTGCGCGTTTAGTCCCTGTTTAGGTGAAGGAAACACGACACGAATTTAACGCTTAGTTGCAAGGCAAATAGGACTTTGACACACTACAACCGCTGTAGGTGATGCAGAGGTAAAACCGAGCACCTATAGCGCCCAATTGAGCAGTAGTAAACTTAAAAGGCCACAGAGGCTACTGCAGAGGGCAGCTCGGGGAAATATCTCAGTCGCGTTAAAAAATGCAACAAGTTAGAGGTCAGGATGACCTATTTTGAGGATGGTAGAGATGAGCGGGCGATAATAGACAGTTATCATGATCTGCCATCCGCTTACATTCCTTATAAGACGTACAGGATAGAGTCAAGTTTTCTGGTTCATTTCCTAGTCAACTTAACCCATATCTTTCTATTTACTTATCCATCTCTTGTGCATACTCCTTAATAAATGCTGAAATAACTATCTTTCGTATCATGCTTCAAAAAAAGAAAGGGTGACTTAAAAGCAAACAACCAACCTATTGGCCTACCCTTTTAGCCAATTCCTTAAAAATTTTATCTGACTGCTCAACAATCATACCCTATAAAACAAACGATAAACACTAGATTTACCGTTTCTATACGGTTTATTATTGCTAAAATAATAGCAGTGTGCAACAATAATGTTTTATTAATACTGGGTTAATAAACACCGTAATAAAACTGGAGAGTACCATGGCTAGAGTCTGTGATGTAACCGGTAAAAAGCCGCTTGTCGGCAACAATGTATCACACGCTAACAATAAAACGAAGCGTCGTTTTCTACCCAACTTACACAAGCGTAAGTTTTGGGTACCTAGTGAAAAACGTTATGTAAAACTGTGCGTCAGCACGAAAGGATTACGCATTATCGATAACAAAGGCATCGAAAACGTGTTGCAACAGATTAGAACCGGTGCTGCTAAAGCGAATAGGGGATAGACAAGATGCGCGAGAAAATTAAATTAGTTTCTACTGCAGGTACTGGTTATTATTACACCACCGATAAGAATAAACGTAACACGCCGGATAAATTAGTGTTTAAGAAATACGATCCCAAAGTTCGTCAACATGTCGAATTCAAAGAGGCAAAAATTAAGTAACAATGATATCCCATTTTCTTTATTTAGCGATCTAATACTAAACACAATATCAACTGTAAAACAAAATTCTTCACTGTTCTGTCATTGATTTTCTACTTCTCCCATAGCCAATTTTTCTTAAACACCTAATCTGTTCACTATAAAGAGATACTTATCATTTAACACAAATTTAGTATACTTAATAATATGCCAGAATTACCCGAAGTAGAAACCACCCGAAACGGAATTGCACCATATATATTAAATAACAAAATTAAAAGCATCATTCTTCGGCGAACAGATTTACGTTGGCCTATTCCTGTTGAAATTAAACAGGTTTTTGCAGCACAATACATCACACACTTAAAGCGCCGTGGTAAGTATTTGTTACTACAGGCGAAGCCTGGGGCGTTAATTTTACATCTGGGTATGTCAGGCGCGCTGCGTATTGTTAAGTATGGTACACTAGTCAACAAACATGAGCATGTTGATATCACATTTGTCGATAATATCTGTTTACGTTTTACCGATCCGCGCCGCTTTGGTTGCCTGCTGTGGACCACGGCCGATCCATTAGAACATCCTTTACTAAAATCACTCGGGGTAGAGCCATTAAGCCAGGCATTCAACACCGATTATTTATTACAACGAACACGTAAGCGCAAGGTATCGATTAAACAACTACTAATGAATAATCTTGTTGTTGTTGGCATCGGCAATATTTATGCCAATGAAGCGTTATTTGCTGCTGGCATTCGCCCAATGAGAGTCGCAGCAACATTGACTAAATCCCAATGCAATTCACTAGTCACCTCCGTAAAAGCCATCTTACGACGCGCCATTAAAGCGAGTGGCACAACAATAAATGATTTTACGCAAAGTGATGGCAAGCCAGGATATTTTCAGCAAAAATTGCACGTTTATGGACGCGATGAACAAGGGTGCAGCAAGTGCCAAAACAGCATCAGGCGCATAGTAATCGGTGGGCGAAGCGCCTTTTATTGCCCACAGTGCCAACAATAAACACATCCTGATTTTACTCTGCACCACCAATGCCACAACTTAACGGATAGTCACAGCCAATTGTTCATTTATCTTGTTAATGCGATAGTCGCAACCCTTTGTTTTCGATGTTATGTTTTAGTTTAGATTTGATAAATTCAGATAGTTGCGGCTCTTTTATTTATAGTGAATTCTTTTCGTCAGACAGAATGAATCACGATGGCCTGTTGCAATACCAAGAGTAATTAGGCAAATACCTCTGCCAACGCTTGCGCCACTGGAGCAGGCACAAATTGCTCATAATCACCACCATAGCGAGCAATTTCTTTCACCAAGGTGGAAGAAATGCCGGCGACTTCTTGATTGGGTGCAATAAATAATGTCTCTAACTGACTCATTAGACGCTGATTCATCCAATTGAGTTGAAATTCATATTCAAAATCACCACTGGTGCGCAGTCCACGCAAAATAATATTAGCAACGCCCTCAAGCGCAAAA
>CAYWDC010000087.1:0-3956 GCA_964456955.1 uncultured Gammaproteobacteria bacterium
TTATTGTGGTACATTAGTTGCATTTGTATTGTGTTTACCGTACAATTTTTTTCTTAAATTTGTTTAAGCTATCAAAGTTAACTAAGCGAGTGAAATAAAATATGCCCAGTATTAAAATCAAAAATAACGAATCTTTTGATGTCGCCTTGCGTCGCTTCAAGCGTGCATGTGAAAAAGCGGGTATCCTCGCAGAAGTTCGTCGGCGCGAATTCTATGAAAAACCAACATGGATTCGAAAACGCAAAGCCGCTGCCGCCGTGAAACGCGCACGTAAGAAGATTGCTCGTGAAGCACCACAACCACGTGATCCGCGTATGCGTCACAAAGGCTAAGCACTGGTGAGTGAGTACCACCTTAAACAACGTATTAACAATGATATGAAAAGCGCGATGCGTGCCAAAGACAAACAACGACTTGGTGTTATTCGCTTAATCTTGGCCGCTATCAAACAGAAAGAAATCGATGACAGGGTTGAACTCAGCGATATTGCTATATTAAACATTCTCGATAAAATGGTAAAACAACGTCGTGACGCTGTTAAACAATATGAAAAAGCCAGTCGTGATGAACTTGCCGCACAAGAAAAATTTGAAATTTCTATTATCCAAACTTACCTTCCAAAGCCATTGAGCGAAAGTGAAATCGTGACTCTTATCGATAACGTTATTATTGAATCAGGCGCACAATCGATTAAGGATATCGGTAAAATCATGGCGATACTCAGACCTCAATTGCAAGGAAGAGCCGATATGAGTGTGGTGAGTGAAAACATTAAAGTAAAACTCGGCTAGCTTATCATTTACAATTCGCTAAGTGATTTATGGATTAATAACCCCCTATCATGCTACTGTTGATTTCGTCATCGGACGATGAAGACACAGGAAACCATGGCGAAAATACCAAAAACATTTATTGATGAGCTCCTAACACGTATTGACATTGTCGATATCATTAACCAGCGGCTACCTTTAAAAAAAACCGGCAGCAACCATGTTGCATGTTGTCCTTTTCATCAGGAAAAAACACCGTCATTTACCGTCAGTGGAAACAAACAGTTTTATTATTGCTTTGGCTGTGGAGCTAGCGGTAATGCGATTGGCTTCTTGATGCAACATGATCATTTAAATTTTGTCGAAGCAATCGAGCAACTTGCACAAGAAGCTGGTATGACCATTCCCGTAGCAACAAATAACAGCAGCATTGATGAACACCACCAACTCTACGGTATTATGCAACGTGCTAACGCATTCTATCAACAACAACTGCGTCAACATCAAGGTGCTGAAAAAGTAACAACCTATTTAAAAAACCGTGGACTTAGTGGACAAGTTGCCAAAAAGTTTGGCCTTGGCTTCGCACCACCAGGTTGGGATAATCTGCGAAAATACTTAACTGATGTCGATACAAAAAAATTACTGTCCTGTGGTTTGGTAATCAACAATGATAAAGGGAAGATCTATGATCGTTTTCGTGATCGCGTCATGTTTCCTATTCGTGATCGACAAGGACGTATCATCGGTTTTGGTGGGCGGATACTCGATGACACCCTCCCCAAATATTTAAATTCACCGGAAACATCCATATTTCACAAAGGTAGCGAACTATATGGATTACATGAAGCATTGCAAACTAATCGACAACTCGACTCCATATTGGTAGTAGAAGGTTATATGGATGTGATCGCACTAGCACAGTTTGATATTACAAACACGGTTGCCACACTCGGCACGGCAATGACTAAATTAAATGTGGAACGCTTGTTCCGCCAGGCATCCAATGTTACTTTTTGCTTCGATGGTGACAGTGCTGGGCGCACCGCCGCTTGGCGTGCATTGGAGAATATCCTACCTTTACTAGAAGATGGCCTGAACGTGCGCTTTATGTTTTTACCCGAAGATGAAGACCCGGATAGTTTAGTTCGACGCATAGGTAAAACCGATTTCGAAAAATTATTAAATCAAGCACAGCCACTATCAACGTTTTTATTAAATCGGTTGAGTGACACTGCTGACTTAAGCTCACTGGACGGACGCTCCCGATTGATAAAATTTGCCGAACCATTACTAAAACAAATTCCAGGCAAGGTGTTACAACAATTATTAGTTGCTGAGCTAGCAAAGCGAGCACAAATAGACGACGAGCAATTATTTACACTATTAAAATTAGAAGCAAACTCAGAGCGACAACGGACTACTCCTGCAGAACCAATAAAACGCTCGCTGTCATTAATGCAACGCGCCATTAGCCTGCTACTACAGCATCCTGAATGTGTAAAAAATATTCATGATATAACACGTTACCAGGAAATAAGCCTGCCAGGTGCCAATATTCTCCATCAGTTACTTGAATTAGCAGCCAATAGCCCAAAAATAAATGCTGGTGTGTTACTTGAACATTGGCGTGAACACAAACTATACTCAAAATTAGCAATGTTGGCTATGCGTAAATTAGAGGGTATCGAGAAGCTCTCTGGTGAACAAATCAGCGAAGAATTACAACACACATTAAAACGTCTTGAATTCGCTACAAAAGAACAACAATTATCGATTTTACACATAAAATACGCCGCGGGCGAACTCGACCAAACAGAGCAACAAGCATACCTTGAGTTACTCTCTAAACAACGCGCTAGCTCCAAAAATAATAGCTAAGCACACTAGAAAATGTTAAAATCAGTTTACAATTTTCTTAGTCAAAGTACAGAATTATTCCTTAAGGGATGTATATGAACGAACATCAACAATCACAACTAAAAGCACTTATCGCTAAGGGAAAAGAGCAAGGCTTTCTAACCTGCACCGAAATCAATGATCATCTACCGACCGATATTGTCGATCCAGAGCAAGTTGATGACATCATTGGCATGATCAATGATATGGGCATTCAAGTGTTTGATACTGCGCCAGATACCGATACGCTATTAATAAATAGCAACGAGACCACTACGCCCGATGAGGAGGTTGCTGAAGAAGCCACCGACGTGTTGGTCAATGTCGATGTTGAGTTCGGGCGTACTACAGATCCAGTACGCATGTATATGCGAGAAATGGGTAGTGTTGACCTGCTCACACGCGAAGGCGAAATTGTTATTGCTAAACGTATCGAGGAAGGTAATTTTCAAGTATTGCAGCACTTAGCGCAGTATGCAGGGACCGTTACTTTGTTGCTACAACACTACGAAAAAGTGGCACATGATAGCGCACGCCTGAGTGATGTTATTACTGGTTTTCGTGATAACACAACCGTAACTGACGTCGGCGCCGATATAGCTAAAGAAGATGACGGAGATGCAGACATTATTGATACCGATCCGGATCCCGAATTAGTCAATCAACGTTTTACCCAACTACAAAAAACGCATCATAACTATTTGCTTGCCGTACAAAAAAATGGACGCCATAGCAAATTAGCGCAAGAGCATTTACGGAACATGAGTGAACAATTTTTACAATTCACTCTTCCTCCAAAACAATTAGATCGACTTTGTGCCAATGTACACAATATGCTAAAAGCAATTCGCAAACAAGAGCAGATCGTCATGCGTCTATGCGTACAACAAGCAAAAATGCCACGAAAAGAATTTATTCGCACTTTCCCAAAACACGAAACCGATATGAATTGGCTAGATAAAATTTTAGTCGATAAAAAACCGTATACGGAAAAACTACGACATTATCGCGGAGATATCTTGCGAGCACAGCGCAAGATCCTACAGATTGAAACAACCGTTAATTTAAGCACCAAGGAAATTAAAGAACTGTATCGTAATGTTTCTACTGGTGAAGCAAAAACCAGACAGGCAAAAAAAGAAATGGTGGAAGCAAATTTACGCCTAGTGATTTCTATCGCAAAAAAATACACTAACCGCGGTCTACAGTTTTTAGATTTAATTCAAGAAGGCAACGTTGGTTTAATGAAAGCAGTTGATAAATTTGAATATCAACGTGGCTACAAAT
>CAYWDC010000088.1:0-3917 GCA_964456955.1 uncultured Gammaproteobacteria bacterium
TGTTGCTAATACGCCTTACCCTGTGGTCGGTTTGATTACCGAATGGCTCGATGCCAGTGGCCAACGAGAAGCGCGCAATGAAAATTCCGATCTGGGTGGTACCATGCGTCTGGGAGGACAAAAATGTTTGCTGGAACGCGATGCTCATGTGCGACAATTATATGGTACCGAGGTTGTTGTCGAACGGCATCGCCATCGTTATGAAGTGAATAATCAATTATTACCCGAATTAACAGCCGCGGGATTAAAGATAGCGGGGCGTTCTGGTGATGGCAAATTGGTAGAAATTATTGAACTGGATGATCATCCGTGGTTTATCGGCTGTCAATTTCATCCGGAATTCACTTCGACACCACGTGATGGACATCCTTTGTTTAACAGCTTTATCCAAGCGGCACGCCAACATGCTGAAGAGCAAGTGTTAGCCGAGGATGCAGCGGCATGAAGCTCGGTGATATTGTTATCGGATTAAAGCATCCCTTATTTGCCATATTAGGCCCGTGTGTTATTGAAGGTGAGCAGTTTACTTTGGATATTGCCGCAGAATTGAAAAATATCACCACAGCGATGCAAATTCCTTTCATCTTTAAGGCATCATTTGATAAAGCCAATCGGTCATCTAAAGACAGTTTTCGCGGTCCTGGCATCGAAAAAGGGTTACAAATTCTCGAACGGGTAAGCAATGAGCTAGACGTACCAGTGTTGACTGACGTGCACGAGGATACACCAATTGAAGAAGTTGCCGCGGTGGTTGATGTGTTGCAAACACCGGCATTTTTATGTCGACAAACGAATTTTATTCAACGCGTAGCAGCCGCAGGTAAGCCGGTCAATATCAAGAAAGGGCAATTTCTCTCTCCTGGGGAAATGACCAATGTGGTGGAAAAAGCGCGTGCTAGTGGCAATGAAAATGTCATGGTGTGTGAACGCGGCTATACGTTTGGCTATAATAATCTCGTTGCCGATATGCGTTCATTAGCGATTATGCGGCAAACGAATTGTCCAGTGGTGTTCGACGCCACGCATTCGGTGCAATTACCCGGTGGCCAAGGACAAGCTAGTGATGGACAACGTGAATTTATTCCGGTACTGGCTAGAGCCGCTGTGGCTGCCGGTGTTGCAGGGATTTTTATGGAAACGCATCCGAATCCGAGTGAGGCAAAAAGTGATGGGCCGAATGCATGGCCTTTGCATAAGATGCGTACTTTGTTAACTACTTTGCAAGCAATTGATCAGCAAATTAAGCAAAGCGAATTGCTTGAGCATGATCTTAGCCATTAAGTTTGAATTTTAATGATGATGTGTTTTGCCATTTTTCTTAACATCAGCTTGTTGTCCATGGATGCTCACTAAATTATAGATGATTTAATCTGTACAACTTTAGATTTAGTGATATATTTAATTATTCCTCGAAATAACTTAAATATACACGCTAAAAAATAAGAAGGTTGAATATAATATTAAAACCCGATGTTGATGTGGCTGCCTTGTTTCTTGGTGCGAAGGTAAATTTGACACCAAAAGAAACTTTACGGACTTTATAAGCAATCCCTAGTGTAGCAAAAGGAACAACAGAATTGGTATACAATGAAGTGTGCCAATTTTGTGCTCTGTATAAGCTTAAATAAATATTTGTGTGTTTGTTAGATAATATTGATAAGACGGCTCCACGTCTGCCACATAAGCGTTTCTATCATCACAATCTTTAATAAAATACATAGTGTGACTAACGAAAAACCATTTCTTGAAGGTTGGCGAAAAAAATCTATACCTAATGCAATTCCAGGATATTAAGGACGAAGACTCCATTCTTATCTAGCCTAAGAGGTATACCATTATCAGCTGGATTAGATGAATTCGCACCAATATGATAGGACAAAGCCGGGTAGATACATTTGTAATTGATGACTAAATGCTAAATTGTATATGAAAATGTTAAGTAATAGTAACATTTTTATTTTGCAATGATTACGCAATTAACAATCCCTCAATTTAGAGTTACCACTCTATGTTTAATAATTTAAATCTAACAACTTATGCACATAATAACATAAATGCCATACTCTAAATTATGCGCATTATATAGCAAAATTATTTTTTACTTAAAAACTAGCTGTTCTTAGTCACTAAATCATCCTGTAGTGAAATGGTAGGGGGATCGATTGTGCCGAAAGTCGCTATTGCATCTAGAAGGCAACTGGAAGATCATGAGCGCGCAAGTCGTCTATAGCTGATCACTTAAAGTTTTGGTATCAGGATACGATAACGAGTCCATTGTAATCATCAAACGCACAAGACCGATAAGGTGCGGACTATGGTTTCAATAGGCAAACGTGATAAAAGCTTAATGCATCATGTAGCAAGTAACCTTCAGCATGCGATTTAAATATGGTATTATCTGTACCATTTATACATTAATAAATGCTGTAACCCTTAAAATAGTAAAGCCTAAGTCTTGCTAATCGTCGATAGGTGATTAATTTTTTAATTAAAAAGTGCATGGCGAGTTTTAAAAAGCTGGATGCGATATCTTAGCACTAGAAAAGCGAGGCTTTGTGTGACAAATCTCATGTAGCGTGGTTGATAGAGCAATTTGGGTAATCATGTCTTTTCAAATATGTGAAGTTGCGGGGGATGTTGCAGCGATTAAGGTGTTTTGCAAGCGCTCGCGTGCATAGCCACTCTCTTTCAAAATAGGGAAATAAAATGAGTAAAATCAAAACAATAAAGGCACGTGAGATCATCGATTCGCGTGGTAATCCAACCGTGGAAGCAGATGTGATTTTAGATACTGGTGTGTTGGGGCGGGCAGCCGCCCCATCGGGAGCCTCTACCGGTTCGCGTGAAGCGATTGAATTACGTGATGTGGATCCGAGGCGTTTTAGTGGTAAGGGGGTGTTGCAGGCAGTTAACAATATCAATACTGAGATTGCTGCGGCGTTAAAAGGTCGCGAAGCTAGCCAACAAACGGACATTGATGAAACGATGATTGCCTTGGATGGCACAACCAACAAAGCGCGGTTGGGTGCTAACGCCATTCTAGCAGTTTCACTGGCGGTGGCTAAAGCGGCAGCACAGCAAGCCGGAGTGCCACTATACACTTACTTATCAGCACACCAAGATTATTTAATGCCGGTACCGATGATGAATATACTCAACGGCGGGGTGCATGCAGATAATAGCGTTGACATGCAAGAGTTTATGATTTTACCGGTGGGCGCGCCTGATGAAAAAGAAGCGATTCGTTACGGGGTGGAGGTTTTTCATGCCTTGAAAGCCATTTTAGTTAATCAAGGATTGAGCACCGCTGTTGGCGATGAAGGCGGTTTCGCACCTAATTTACCCAGTAATGCAGCGGCAATTGAATTCATTTTGCAGGCAATCGAAACAACCGGCTTGCAGGCAGGCAAGGATATCTATCTTGGTTTAGATCTGGCGAGTTCAGAGTTTTATCGCGATGGAAATTATCATCTACAATCAGAAAATACATCATTAACTGCACAACAATTTACTGACTATCTTGCTGATTGGGTACAACAATATCCGATCATTTCCATTGAAGATGGCATGGCGGAAGATGATTGGCAAGGGTGGCAATTGTTAACAGAGAAGTTGGGTGACAAAGTACAGTTGGTAGGTGACGACTTATTCGTTACTAATACCGATATTCTCGCCGAAGGAATTAACAACGGCATTGCCAACTCGATTTTAATTAAACTTAATCAAATCGGTACGTTAACAGAAACCTTAAAAGCCATTAATATGGCAACAGCGGCGGGCTATACGGCCGTGATATCGCATCGTTCCGGAGAAACGGAAGACACGACCATTGCCGATCTGGCAGTGGCCACGGGCGTTGGACAGATAAAAACCGGCTCATTATGCCGCAGCGATCGTGTCGCCAAGTACAATCAACT
>CAYWDC010000089.1:0-3888 GCA_964456955.1 uncultured Gammaproteobacteria bacterium
ATCATAAACAAGCCATTTATTCTGCCAAAAATTAAAGCCGCCAGAAATCAAACGCGCCGTAATCAAAGGAAAAAATAGGCCACCAAAAAGCTTGTATAGTAAAGTGAAAATAAAAAAATCGATAATAAACGATAACAATGAGATTAAGCCAAATTTAAATAAAGTTTTTGAAGAAAAAATGATTTTCGCGATCATAATATTATTGCTATAAATTTCTCTTTTTGAGCCAAAGAGATGCATCACCACGCAAGAACATTACACAAATTTATTAATAGTGAATTTAACCTTCATGCTGTGGTGCTAACCATAAACTACTTTTTTCATTCAGCAGGCAAATGCTGTTTTTCTTGAGCAAATTTACGATTAAGATCCTTGGTGACATACAGCGTGCGTGAAGGAAAGGCGAGCTCGGCGCCATGGTTAGTAATAATATCTAGGACCTTGAGCAACACGTCTTGTTGAATCTTTTGAAACGGGATCCATTCTTTTGTTTTAGTAAAGGCATAAATTCTAATATCCAATGAAGATGGTCCAAAATTAACCAAGTTGACCCAAATAGATTGCTTGGTGGTGATATCCGGATGTTGGCGCAACATCGTTTCGATATCCTGGGTAATCTTGGGAATTTGCCGAAAATCACGGTAACGCACACCAACATCGGTGCGAATACGGCGATGTAACATGCGCGATGGATTTTTTACCGAAACCACCAAAAAAGTCGAATTTGGCACGTATAAAGGACGTTTATCAAAGGTACGAAGGCGCGTGGTACGCCAGCCAATCTTTTCCACCGTGCCTTCGATGTCTTTATCCGGTGAGCTGATCCAATCGCCGATATTAAATGGACGATCGAAATATAACATTAAACCACCAAAAATATTTTTTAATACATCTTGTGCCGCCAGCGTAATACCAATGCCGGCACCACCGGCTGCGGTATAAATTGCCGCCAATGGTACGCCGAGGGTTTGCAATATCGATAAGATTGCCACCGCTAACAATAAAATCTTGCAGAGTTTAATCATGCCATCGACCGTGGTTTTGTCGAAGGTTTTCCTAACCAATTCACCTTGCATTAGCTTGGTTTCGACTTTCTTAATCAACCGCAATAAAAACCAAACACAAATGATCAATAATCCCAACGAAGTAGCGGTATCTAATGGTAATAACAAGCGGTCTTTTGTGTACTGCAACAATAACATCAGACCATAAATAAACGCTAAATACCAAATCAACACCAATAATGGCTTGCGCAAGGCAGTGAGTATAATTTCTGTCCAGTGGTATTGTTTTTTGCGCGAATGGGTAAAAAGAAACTGATAGATGGTCGTTGTAGCTAGATGCGCCACGAAAGCGACCAATAGCAGCACAAGAAAATAAAAAATAAGTGGATGCTGCTGCAGCCAAATTTTACTGTTTAAGAACCAATTCATCGATTCATGTCACCTACCACAAGGCGTGCTCAGTATACTTTTTGCGCAGCTGCATAATGCGTGTTACTCCGGTTGTTTATTTTTATAGGTATGCGCAGGGAATGGACGCAGGACTTTATTACCCGTCTCTTTAGGCAACTCGATGATTTTCGCTACTCCTTCTTTCTTGACTTCGTCAATGCGAATGACTGCATGCAGTGGAATATAGGTACAAACAACATCTTGAAACTCGAGCTTTAGTTTCTCTTCTGCCGGATTGACTAGCACGCCGGCGCTTTCATTAAAAACGATTTCTTCAACTTCTAAAAAACCCATGATAGATTCTTGTGCTAATGAACGCGCATAAATTTCATAAACGTTATCTTCGTGGTAAAAACGCACTCGAAAAAAAGTGTCTTCGCGGTTAGTCATATTTTTACCTTTAGTAGTCAAAGTTAAGGGTTAATCATAACAGAAAGCAATTGCATAATAAATCACTAAGCTACAGAAGACTCGGTACCAACATAACCGGCAGCAGCATAATCTTCAAAACGCGTAAACTCACCACGGAAAGTCAGGTTGAAGCTTGCAATAGGACCATTACGTTGCTTGCCAATGATAATTTCAGCGATGCCCTTTTGCGGTGAGTCTGGATTATAGACTTCATCACGATAAATAAAAGCGATTACATCTGCATCTTGCTCAATTGCACCACTTTCACGAAGATCCGACATTGTCGGGCGACGATTAGAGCGCTGTTCTAAAGCACGACTCAATTGGGACAACGCCACCACAGGACAATGCATTTCTTTCGCCAATACCTTTAACGAACGAGAAATTTCCGAGACTTCATTGGTACGATTCTCGATAGAACCAGGAATCGTCATTAATTGCAGATAATCCACCATTATCAAACCAATCTTTCCATGCTCACGAACAATACGACGTGCACGCGCTCGCATTTCAGCAGGACTAATCGCGGGTGTATCATCAATGAATAACTTTGCTTCGGCAAGCATACCCACAGGATTGCGAATACGATTCCAATCATCATCGGTCAAGCGCCCAGTGCGCAAGTGCTGTTGACTGATGCGTGCCAAAGAAGAAATCATGCGCATGGCAATCGCTTCACCTGGCATTTCTAGGCTAAATACTAACACCGGCACATCAGCACGAAGCGCCGCATACTCAACGATATTTGTGCCGAGCATAGTTTTACCCATTGACGGACGCCCTGCAATAATCACCAATTCTCCGTCTTGCAAGCCGGAAGTAATACGATCAAGATCGGTAAAACCAGTCGATAACCCGGTCATCGCGTTCTTATTGCGAAACATCATATCGATGCGATCAACGGCTTTAGAAAGTAAAATTTGAATACTTTCTGGTCCGCGTGCGCGCGTCCCTTGTTCAGCAATTGCAAACACGCGCTGCTCGGCAGTGTCTAGTAATTCATTGACGGTACGTCCCTGGGGATTAAAAGCATTATCAGCAATATCATTAGCAACTCTTAACAATTGTCGCAATACGGAACGTTCGCGTACGACCTCTGCATATGCCGCAATGTTAGCAACACTCGGGGTATTTTTTTCCATTTCAGCAAGATAAGCCTGCCCGCCCACTTCCTGCAGTTGATCGTGCAACTTTAACGTTTCGGCGAGTGTTAATACATCAAAAGGTCTGTGCGCATCGACGAGCGTAACAATCGCATTAAATACAATACGATGTTCGGGGCGATAAAAATCGGCTTCGTTGACCAACTCGACAACTTTATCCCAAGCATCGTTATCAAGCATTAAGCCGCCAAGCACTGCCTGTTCGGCTTCATTAGAATGGGGAATTATTTTAGGTAAACTGGTCGCGTTTTTTTTGTGCTGCTGCATAGGGGTTCAACGTATATATTAAATTCAGATAAACAAAAGCTTATTATAGCATTGAATAGTGGTCATAAATCCATTGTAAAACACCACTAGTTTGTGTGACAAACGTAATTTATTCCTCGACAACCACTGCAATGGTTATCTTGGCAGTCACTTCACTATGCAACGCTACCACAACATTATACTCGCCAATTTCATGGATTGGACCTTGTGGCATGTCGATTTGATGTTTCTCAATAACAACACCTTTTGCTGTCACTGCAGCAGCAATGTCACGCGCGCCAATTGAGCCAAATAATTTGCCTTCATCAGTGGCACGTGCCGTCAAGGTAATTGCCGACAACGCATTAACCTCTGCAGCTCTCTGTTGTGCTGCATGTAACGTCGCCGCTGCTTTTTGTTCTAGTTCGGCCTTACGCACCGCGAATTCGGCAAGATTTTTTTCGGTGGCAAACACCGCTTTGCCCTGTGGAATTAAAAAGTTACGTGCATAACCTGCTTTCACCTTAACCTTGTCGCCTAAAGTACCAAGATGACCAATTTTTTGTAATAAAATAACCTCCATCACTCTACCTCTATTATTCCATGATCACGAC
>CAYWDC010000090.1:0-3842 GCA_964456955.1 uncultured Gammaproteobacteria bacterium
ATAGTATACCTTTGATTTTTCAGGTCTTTACTCTACCATCTACTTTAGAGATAACAAAGATAACTTTAGCAAATCAACATGTCAGCAAGTTGTATTACTTGGCATTTATTGTTAGAATGGTATTGTAGCGTAATTTTGCGTTTTTACAAAAGATCCACAAAGTGGCACAACCATTAAGATTTAAGTCCACAAGCGTTAGTCAGAATTGAGTCGAGCCAATGCTCCTCTTCTGTTAAAATGAAATAACTGCACTCAAGCATAGTACGAGTCGAGGCAGTAAAGGCTAAATTAAGATTTACCGAATTTGCTTGCCAAACCTTCGGTTGGCAAAAAGATACAAACAGTGTGATTTTTACTCACCGAATTTGCAATACTCGAATCATCGTATTGTGTAAGGGCGCCTTAAATAAAGGTCATACACAATGAAAAGAATGTTAATCAATGCAACGCATGCAGAAGAATTGCGTGTTGCACTCGTCGATGGACAACAGCTATTTAATCTCTTTATCGAAAACGATGTCTCACAACAGAAAAAAGCCAGCATCTATAAGGGGCGTGTTGCTCGTGTAGAGCCAAGCCTTGCTGCTGCTTTTGTTGACTATGGTACAGAACGCCATGGATTTTTACCATTTAAAAATATCGCCATTAACAAAACTCATGATGAAAAGGTTGAGCCAAAAGATTTGGTTAAGCCAGGACAAGAAATCATTGTACAAGTAGAAAAAGAAGAGCGTGGTAATAAAGGCGCCGCATTAACCAACCAAATTAGTTTGGCAGGTTGTTATCTGGTGCTGACGCCAAATGATGCTTCTGCAGGTGGTATTTCGCGACGTATTGACGGTGTAGATCGTGATGAATTGCGCCAAACGCTACAGGCACTACATGTTCCTAATGGTATGGGAATCATCGCACGCACCGCTGGAGTTGGTCGCTCGGCAGAAGAATTGCAATGGGACTTGGATGTATTAGTCAAGCAGTGGCAAGCGATAATGGAAGCATACCAACAAAAAGTTGCGCCATTTCTAATATATCGAGAAAGCGACATTATCGGACGCGCTATCCGTGATTATCTACGTGCCGATATTAATGAAATCATTGTTGACAATGCCAAAGTATTTAATGAAACCAAAACCTACTTACAGAAAATACGCCCTGATTTTGTCAATCGCATCAAACTATATCAAGAACGTACGCCGTTATTTAGCCGCTATCAAATTCAACAGCAAATCGAATCCGCATTTCAACGTAAAATCACCATGCCTTCAGGAGGCTCGTTAGTATTCGATATTCATGAAGCCCTGGTAGCGATCGATATTAATTCAGCAAGAGCGACTAAAGGTGGACACATCGAAGAAACCGCAGTAAATACTAACTTAGAAGCAGCGGATGAAATCGCACGGCAGCTACGCATTCGTGATCTCGGTGGCTTGATCGTGATTGATTTTATCGATATGGTGCAATATTCACATCAACGTGATGTCGAAAATCGGTTACGTGAAGCAGTAAAAGATGATCGTGCCCGCATTCAAATTGGTCGGATCTCACGTTTTGGTTTGTTGGAAATGTCCCGGCAGCGATTGCGTCCTTCATTACGCGAAGTTAATCAAATCGTTTGTCCTCGCTGTTCTGGACAAGGTACTATTCGCAACGTATTATCATTGTCGCTAGCGATTTTACGTCTTGTCGTAGAAGAATGCGTGAAAGAGCAAGTTAGCCAAATTGAAGTGCACGTTCCAGTCAGTGTCGCTACTTATTTATTGAATGAAAAACGCCGGCAAATTTCTCAATTAGAAGAATATTATAGCTGTAGTGTGTTTATTCTACCGCATGTCGAACTACAAACGCCGCATTATCGTATCAAGCGGTTACGCCACCATGAGGCCAAGCAACCATCGAAACAAATCTTGAGTCATGAAATTCCTTACGAAATAGAAAATGAAACAGCTGACAAGGAGCTGGCAAAAATGACAAAAGAAGAACCAGCCGTCAAAGCGATTATGCCGGCACAAGCAGCGCCAGTGTCGATTACAAAAAAACGTAAAAAGAAGAACGCGCCGGGATTATTGCAACGTTTGATTACCTTGCTGTTTGACACAACTGAGAAAAAACAACATAGAAGCTATAACAAACAACGCCGCACTAATCGTCGTCGACAAAGCAATACTCGCAGTAAAGTACCCCTACGTGGTAACAATAGCCATTATAGTAGCACAATGCGTAGACGTAGTAGCACACGCTTAAATAAAGTGCAAACCAAGAAACAAATGGTCAAGTAAAGCGGTTAACTAAGCCACTTCACGTACACATTTTACGTATAAAATAGTCGCGTGCTTTTTGCAAGTCTGCTGGGGTATTAACTTCCTGCCCCGGGAAGCTATCGCTTTGACTTACAACAATTTTGTAACCATTCCACAGTACACGTAACTGTTCCAGTGACTCATGTCTTTCCAGTGGTGAAGGGGCTAATTTACCATAATCCTTAATAAAACCAGCACGATAGGCGTAGATACCAATATGCCGATTGAACAAACTTAAATCCACATCAAGTGATGAAGGAAATATCACATCACATTTAGATTCAAAAACACCACTCAACCATGGGATCGGCGCGCGACTAAAATATAGCGCATAATGCTGTTTATCCAAAACTACTTTAACAATATTGGGATTAAACACATCCGTTATCTGTTCTAACGGAAAACAGTTAGTTGCTATACTAGCTTGGTGATGTTTTTGCAACTTTGCTGCTGTTTCCTCTAATAACTTAGGAGGCACAAACGGCTCATCGCCTTGTAGGTTAATGATAATATCATCATCGGCATACGCTACTTGTTGCACTACCTCAGTGATACGTTCAGTTCCAGAATGATGAATGGTGTTGGAAAAAAATACCTCTGCGCCGGCGGCCTGCACTACCTCAGCAATACGTTCACTGTCGGTGGCAATTAGCACTGAATCAACAGCAGCAGCCTGTGCACATTGATAAGTATGCACGATAATCGGCACACCGCCGATTTCCTGTAATAATTTTCCTGGGAAACGACTAGAATGATAACGTGCTGGAATAACAATATGTCGCATTAAGTGTTATTCGCTGCTACTAAGGGGCTTTGCTTGATCGAGTAACATAATGGGAATATTATCTTCGATGGGGAAAGCAAGCTGACAAACCAGACAAAGTAATTGTGTCGCACTGCCTTGATAATCGAGTGTATGACGACATTGTGGACAGACAAGCCTATCGAGTAATTTCTTATCCATAGGCGTAGTATACAACCATCTTTGCGCTGCGCCAATAAACCGAGGTATTTATTGCAACAGTGGCTAATAATGTGCCTTAGTTAAATGGGAACGCAGAAAATCTACCATAGCAAGGTCACTGCGTTCCAACTCATTTGAACCACGGGTAGGTTTGGGAATGCTAACGTTTAGGTATTCAGCAATCTCGCATCGGCTCTCTTTTCTTGACAAATTACTAGAATTATGTAGAACCGTCAACTGAGTTTACTTAATTTTCGATAAACGATTGATTCTCGCTAAAAATATAAGCAAAGATGCGGCATTTTCCGCAGGAAAAACACAATTACCTTCGAGTTTATTTTTCGACGTAACTGCTGGAAATAGAAGTATTAATTTAGACAAAACTACCGATCCGTAACACGGGAGAAACAGCGCTTTTTTCTCACGAAAAAACAAAAAATCCCGCCGTTAACTTCGATATTGATGCTGTTTGTCAGAAGATTAAAATAAGGGATCCGCAATCCTAAAACAGTAGTGATTCCATAGAAAAACGAGATTCATAAAATATAACTGATAAATAGAAATAGCTACAAATCATATAC
>CAYWDC010000091.1:0-3842 GCA_964456955.1 uncultured Gammaproteobacteria bacterium
GTGGTACATATTGGACTCGATCCAGAAAAAATGGCGGCACGAAAGGTTGATGTTAATGATGTAGTTACCAAGTTGCAGGCGCAAAATCGGAATGTTCCTGCTGGCCAAATTAAAGGCACAAGCCGAGTCTACCCTATTAATATTAATGGACGCTTGCAAAATGTAGCACAATTCAATGAGTTAACTGTACGCGATAAAGAGGGTATGGTCACGCAATTTAAAGATATCGCAAAAGTTAAGGTTATGGCAGAAAATATTAGTAGCGCTTTTCGTATTAATGGAAAAGCCGGTGTTGCACTTGCCGTCGTGCCCGAATCAACCGCTAATCCGATCGATGTTTCAAATGGTGTTAAAGAGGCGATTAAACAAATCAGTGTTAATCTACCACCTAGCATGAAAGTAGAAGTCGTTTATGACAACGCTAATTTCATTAAACTTTCTATCCACGAAGTTTACCATAGTTTACTTGAAGCGCTAATATTGGTAATTGTGATTGTTTTGCTGTTTTTAGGTTCAATTCGCTCAACCTTGATCCCAGTAGCGACCATCCCAGTTTGTTTAATTACGATTTTCGCTGGTTTATATGCATTTTCCTATAGTATTAATACGATTACTCTATTGGCAATGGTATTAGCCATTGGTTTGGTCGTCGATGATGCTATTGTTATGCTTGAAAATATCTATCGCCATATTGAAAACGGTATGGCACCATTTGCTGCTGCCTTAAAAGGTAGCAAAGAAATTGTCTTTGCTATTATCGCCATGACATTGACATTAGTTGCTGTGTATTTGCCTATCACCTTTACCCCAGGTGTAACTGGTGTCTTGTTTCGTCAATTTGCGTTAACACTTGCTGGTACGGTGGTAATTTCTGGTTTTGTTGCTTTAACTTTATCTCCGATGATGAGTGCACGTTTACTACGACCTATTGATAATGATACACGCTACGCGCAATGGCTAGAGCGTTTTGCTGCTAAATTAATGGGTACTTATCGCTATTTGCTAACTCGGGCGCTGCAGCACCGTTTATGGATAGTGGTAATTTTGTTGGTCTTGGCACTATTGGGCGGTTGGCTCTATAGTAAAACACCTACCGAATTGGCACCGATGGAAGATCGTGGCGAGATTTATGGTGCTATTAATGGATCAAGTAACAGCAGTTTCACCTACGTTGATCATTATGTACAACAAATTGAGGATATTTATGCACGAATGCCACAAGTAAATAACTATTTGATGATGGTCAATGCAAATGAGGCGCATTCGATTTTACTGCTAAAACCCTGGGATCAGCGTCAAATGACTCAGAAACAAATTTCAGAGCAGTTGCAGAAAGAATTTAACAACATACCCGGAGTGGAGGCATATGCAGTAGGTGCCTCACCGCTGAGTAGCGGTAGCAACAGTAAGGGCGATATTGGATTTTACATTATGAGTTCGATCAGCTATGAAAATCTATTGCATTTAAGCGTTAATCTAGCGGTGAAACTACTAAAATACCCTGGCTTAAGGAATATTCGTACCAACATGCATATGGATCAGCAACAATTCAACATTAGTATTAATCGTGATTTAGCAGCCAGTCTACATGTAGGTTTAAATACTATTAGTAACACAATAGCAACTTTTTTTGGGGGTAGTAAAGCGTCTAAATTTGAGTTTGATGGGCGCAACTATGATGTTATCGTGCAGATGCAACGTAAAGATTTAAAAGATTTACAAGGCCTAGATAAAATTTATTTACGTAGTTCTGATGATAATCATGAAATGATCCCCTTATCGCGTTTAGTCAATGTCACGACAACACAAAGCATGGCATCGTTACCCCATTACAAACGCCTGCGCGCTAATTTAATCATGGCTCAACTAGCACCAGGTTATACGGTTGGGCAAGTGGTTGATTATTTACAGAAATTCATGAAAGCTAATTTACCCGCTAATGCGAGTTATGTATTCTCTGGTGCGACAGAAAAATTTTTGCAATCGCATAGTCATATGCAAATGATCTTCCTGTTGGCATTGGCATTTATTTATTTAGTTCTAGCGGCACAGTTTGAAAGTTTTATTGATCCGTTGATTGTATTATTGGGTGTACCACTTTCTATTGTTGGTGGCTTGCTTGTCTTACGCGCCGCTGGTGGCACATTAAATATTTACAGTCAAATTGCATTGGTTACGTTGATTGGTCTAATTGCTAAGCATGGTATTTTGATCACTGAATTTGCCAATCAGTTACGCGCACAAGGCAAGGATATTTACGATGCGATTGTCGAAGCAAGTGCAATGCGTTTGCGGCCGATTCTTATGACTACTGCGGCCATGGCGCTTGGCGCATTGCCATTAGCGCTGGCAAGTGGTGCTGGTGCTGCCAGCCGTCATCAAGTTGGTTGGGTGATTGTCGGTGGTATTCTAGTTGGTACTTTCTTTTCGCTATTTGTCGTGCCTACCGCATATATTTATCTTGCTAGATTACAACGTACGCCAAGATTCATCAAACATAACCAATAGTCAATCACCTAAGACAAATCGTGTTTACTACAAAAGGTATTAGCAATGCAAGGTTGTCGTTTTTATTAAATTCAAATTCACTACTAAATACAGCCATTTATCTCAGTTGTCAAATGACCAATTTTATATATAGGGATTAACATAACCGAGTTCTTTTAACCGTTCTACTTCTATGGCTTGCATGATGCTTGCTTGCTGAGCGTTGTCATGAGCGTAGCCAAGCAAATGCAATACGCCATGAATGATGATATGTGCCCAATGCGCTTCCTGTCCTTTTTGTTGTTGTTTCGCTTCGGCATTGACCACGGCACCACAAATCACCACATCGCCAATGACTGTATCGTTACTTTCGATATTATCGAACGGCGAAAACGGGAAAGCAAGGACATTAGTGGCTTTATTCTGGTAGCGATATTTTTTATTTAAGTTTTGCATTTCATCGGCATCAACGATCAGTACGGTTATCTCACCGTCCTTATGCTGTTCCGCAAGTGCAGCCAGCGTCCAGTTTTGTAGCAATCTTTCATGCGGAATATTTTTTTCGCTAGTAGCGTTTTGTAGATAGATGTTAATCATGACCTTCGTATTTTTCATAGGCAGCAACGATGCGTTGTACCAAGGGGTGGCGTACGATGTCGGCGGCAGTGAAATAGGTAAAATTAATAGGTTCAATGTTTTTTAGAATATCTTGACAATGATGCAGGCCAGAGGTGACATGTTTTGCTAAATCGGTTTGTGTGATATCGCCGCATACCACCGCTTTTGCATCGCAACCAATCCGTGTCAAAAACATTTTCATTTGTTCTTTAGTGGTATTTTGACTTTCATCGAGAATAATGAATGCTTCGTTGAGTGTACGTCCACGCATAAAAGCCAATGGTGCAATTTCGATGATGCCGCGTTCGATATATTGATTGACGGTTACAAAGCCTAGGGTTTCGTAAAGTGCATCGTACAGTGGGCGAAGATAAGGGTCGACTTTTTGCGACAAATCACCAGGTAAGAAACCGAGTTGCTCTCCAGCTTCGACCGCAGGTCGCACTAAAATAATGCGTTGCACTATGTTTTGTAGCAGTGCTTCAACGGCGCAAGCAATGGCAAGGTAAGTTTTCCCGGTGCCGGCAGGGCCGATAGCAAAATTGAGAGCACCGCTACGCATGTGTTGTACATACTCTTGCTGCTGTTGGTTGCGTACTTTAATATGTTTGTATTTAGTATGGATGCTAAAATCGTTAACATCACTCGCGTTTGCGGGTTGAATATTGTTTTGCAGTGCTAGCTGAATGTGCACAGCATTCAGTTGTTGTTGATTTTCTGTTTCGGCATAAAGTGCT
>CAYWDC010000092.1:0-3839 GCA_964456955.1 uncultured Gammaproteobacteria bacterium
ATAATGCACATTTTCACGCGCCTTTTCGCCCGTCAACCACTTGGCATCACCGCTAACGGTTGCCAGTTTACCATCGATACTCATCGCATATTTAGCGATAACATACGGTTTTTGCTTAGTGATGGCATGAAAAAAGATTCGGTTTAATTCACGACTGGCAAGCTCATCAATACCAGTCGTTATCGCAATACCAGCCTTCGCTAAGGCATGTATACCATTACCAGCCATTTGGGGGTTAGCATCGATACAGCCGATCACCACGTGTTTAATCTTGGCTTTAATTAAAGCATCAACGCATGGCGGCGTACGTCCGAACACACAACAAGGTTCCAAGTTAACGTACGCGATCGCACTGTTGGCAGCATCTTTTGCCTGCCCGAGCGCATTAATTTCAGCGTGCGGCTCACCAGCATAGCGATGATAGCCCTCGCCAACAATGTCACCGTCACGCACAATGACACATCCAACCATAGGGTTTGGTGAGCAGGTATAACGCCCTTTTTCCGCCAACTGCAACGCACGTTGCATAAATCTCTGATGCATAGATCACTTCTTGATTTCAGGGCAGAAAAACAGCATTGCCGTGTATTACACAACAACAAAATGGATACACGGCATCAATAATACATGACGTGCTGATTTACTCTTCTTTTATCCGGACTATACCGTCGGTGTAGGACTTTGACCTACTCTGCTGACCTCATTAATCGAGCGCTCGCGGACTTTCTTAGTTTTTAAATTTGCTTGATCATCGATTTTACAGGCAAATCAAATGCCAAAACTACCGCCGGTGGGGAGTTTCACCCCGCCCTGAAGATTAAATTCAATTAGAATAGTATAGGAAGAAATAAATACGAAGTCAATTTTCTAGAATGTTACCATCACCATGGCTACCCTTGTATTTCAATTACAGACAGGCCTAATTGATGGGGCTATTTATCAAAAATAAACAGCAAATAATCATCGGACTAGAATGATCATAAGGATTGTAGACTGGCATATCAATTTTATTTAATGAAGTGCTGTCGATAAAATTTTAGTTCGTCGATCGAATCGCGAATATCTTGCAATGCCAAATGCTGTGATTGCTTGGCATGACGTGTAGCAATATCCGGCGCCCAACGCCGACACAACTCCTTTAAGGTGCTGACATCAAGATTGCGATAATGAAAATAAGCACATAATTTCGGCATATAGGCATATAAAAAACGACGATCTTGACAAATACTATTGCCACACATCGGTGATTTACCGGCAGGCACATACTGTTGCAGAAATGTTAACGTCTGTTGCTCTGCTGCTACCTCGTTAATACTACTTTTTTGCACGCGCTTTATTAAGCCGGAGTCATTATGCTGACGGGTATTCCAATCATCCATCGCCCGAAGATGCTGATGCGACTGATGAATCGCTAATACCGGACCTTCGGCAATAATATTCAATTGACTATCGGTAACAATGGTCGCGATCTCAATGATGCGGTTCTCTTCAACTTTTAGTCCCGTCATTTCCAAATCGATCCAGACTAAATTTTTTGCACTTTTAGTTGACATTTTCATCCTTGCCATAAGATCTATTCACAGTATACTGTCCTTGCTATAAAAGAAAAGAAATGATCAATGCTTACACCTTCTCTCATTGTATTTGCCTATTTGTTGGGTTCGCTTAACGCGGCAATCATCATCTGCAAATTGGTCAAACTGGCAGATCCGCGTGCACAAGGTTCAGGAAATGCCGGTGCGACCAATGTATTGCGCTACGGCAGCAAGAAGCTTGCTGCCGTAGTCATGCTCGTTGACTTATTAAAAGGTGTTATTCCTGTTATGATTGCCAAATTTTTCTTAATACACGGATTGAGTTTAAGTCTGATTGCAGTCGTAACGGTGCTTGGTCATATATATCCCGTTTTCTTTCGTTTTCAAGGCGGCAAAGGTGTCGCGACAACATTAGGTGCCATCTTGGGACTTTCCTGGGTAGTTGGCTTAATCATTATATTAACTTGGTTAATCGTGGCCATAGTGTTTAAATTTTCTTCACTAGCTGCTTTGGTTAGTATTACTTTGTCACCCTTATATTTGTTGTTCTGGTCAAATCCGCAATATATTTTACCCATGTTCATTTTGACGCTGATCATCATGTACCGCCATCGTAGTAACATACAACGCTTACTCAAAGGCGAGGAACCAAGAATTAATAGAAAGAAAAAGGTCACTGAGCTACCCTAAACTGGAAAAGTGCACACTTTTTTAGCTACCTAAAAAAAGCATCGTAATACAGCAATTAGCAATCATCGTAAGTTTTCTTTATCCTTAGCGGATTAAAAAATACTGTCAACAAAACATTACCTTAGTTGGAAGGTTAGCCTTATTATCACCGTATCATTCGCGGTGGGTATTAACAGACTTAACCACGATGCATGGCAATAAGGCCCAGTTCTTAACTGACTCAACGATATCGTGTCAAACCTTGATTATCTTTGGCGTATTCGTTTGAAAGTCTTTCTGTCCGAGTAACAGCCAATACAATACCGTGGCAACAACAAAAAAGCTGATCAACGTTGTTGGTCGCTGTAACAGATTTAATTGCTGCAAATAACCGTACAATGTGACAATGGCAAGGTATAAAAACATCATCCAAGCCGAGCAAAACCCTTTGATGATCTTATCGATATTGCCACCATAAGAACTGACACTGTAAACCACAAAAAAGAGAATATGCAATACTAATGCCATCACCCATGCCTTAAGTCCCGCTTGAGCCAACAAGAAAGTCAGCAATAAGTAAATGAAAAAACCGACCAATCTGCCAAACGGCATTTTGAATAAACGATGTCTATCCGACTCGGTTTGCCGCAACTTAGTGAAGGCAATCGGTACCGCAACCCCCGAGAGCAATTGAAACACCGTGACCAATAGCATAATAGTCTGCCACTTCTTGAAGAAAAGCACCATCACAAAACTAATTAATAGACTGAATATCATTGAGCGTCGCGAGAAATTGTGTATCCGGTGAATGGCATCGAAAAAACGCGGCATCTGTTTATCCATTGCCATACCAGTAAAAGTGCGCGATGCAGCACCCGCATAAACCGCCCCGGCACCTGACGGACTCAATGCGGAATCGGCATACAGCAACACCACCAACAAATTGAGATCGAGCATCATTGCCAACTGCGCCAGCGGTGAAGTAAAACTAATATGTGCCCATCCTTTAGCTACTACCATCGCCGGTGGTAAAGCACCGATGAAGGCCACCTGTAAGACCAGATAAATGATTAAACAAATGACTACCGATGCGATCAACGCAATAGGAATATTTTTCTGCGGATCTTTGAGTTCTTTGGCAAAAACCGGGATCAGCGAATAACTAAAGAACGCATAGAAAATGCCACTGTTGGTCACCGTACTGAACACTTTTCCCACACCATAGGGTGCAAGGGTATCTTTGTAAGCGACAAAATTATGAGGATGAAACATCGTCGCAATGATGGTAATACCGGCGAATAATGGAACCAACAGTTTAATTACCGTGATCACATTGTTCGTCTTGGACAACGATTTAATGCCCCAAAAATTAATCACACCATAAATAATTGTTAACAAACCAACGATTAAAAGACCTAGCAAAGTAAGGTGATGATGATCGAAAATATACGGTTGTAAACGTGGGACTATGGTGCTGAGATATTGGGTTGTCACCTCCGCTTCCGAGGGGACAAAAACCACAAAGCACAACCAATTGGAGAGTGCCACCATGAAGCCATAATCACGATTGTGGGTAATGGTTAATAAACGTGCAACTAAACCTCAAAGACTGGTCTGTTTGGTTGTGTTCATTGG
>CAYWDC010000093.1:0-3776 GCA_964456955.1 uncultured Gammaproteobacteria bacterium
TTTTAAGATCTTACGGACTCGATAAAATGGAAAACGTCGTATCACCCATTTTATCCGCGGCAAGTTGCTCGCTGTTGTACTCAAGCTATTAAATCCCATCGCTAATAACAAAATCGTGACGACTGGATCGCCAGCAAGCTCACCACAAATACTCACTGGTTTACCTTCTAGGTGCGCTGCACGCACCGTTTGATGCAACGCATGTAGCACCGCAGGATGATAAGCATCATAAATGCGCGCAACCTGGGTATTATTACGATCAACGGCTAATAAATATTGTGTTAAATCATTACTGCCAATCGATAGAAAATCCGCACGACGCGCTAAACCGCGTGCTTGATAAACAGCAGAAGGCACTTCAATCATCACACCGATTTGCGGCATGGCAACGGTTACTTCTGCATTCACTTCCTTGTATGCTTGCGCGATAAAAACCTTTGCTCTTTCTAGTTCATTAATATCACTGATCATTGGCAATAAAATTTTAAGGTTGTTTAAATTATAATTAGCACGTAACATCGCACGAATTTGTGCCTGAAATAAATCTGGCTGATCTAAACTGATGCGAATACCACGCCAACCTAAAAATGGATTATCTTCTTTTGCAATAGAAAAATAAGGTAATGCTTTATCACCACCAATATCCAGGGTACGCATCACCACCGGTGCAGGAGCAAATGCGCTGAGCGCCTGCCGGTAAATAATGCGCTGTTCCTCTTCAGTAGGAAACCGTTCTCGCGTCATAAAAGCAATTTCTGTACGAAACAAACCAACACCTTCAGAACCCACAGCTAATGCTGCACCAGCATCAGTATCTAGGCCTTCATTTACAAACAATTGAACACGATGGCCATCTGGTGTTTCTGCAGGGAGATAGTGTAATTCTTGCAGACTCTCGTCCAGTTGTTTTTCTTCCTCAGCAAGAATAAGAAACTCTTGGCGTAATGCAGATGGTGGATTAATATAAACATGTCCATAATACCCATCGATGATCAATTCCTTATTTTCCAAGCTCGCATAAGGAAAATTATTCACTCCAGTTAATGCAGGGATTTTTAACGCCCGAGCGAGGATTGCCACGTGCGAATTCTTAGAACCTTTTGCCATAGCAATGCCAACAAGTTTTTCTGTTGGCACACGTGCTAAATCAGCTGCCGAAAGTGTTTCACCAATTAGAATCGTCGGTTCTGGATAGACAATTTCTTTTATTTCTTGAGCTTGTAAATTGGCTAAAATACGTTGTCCCAAGTCTTTAATATCTGCACTACGTTCACGTAAATAGGCATCATCCATATCTTCCAATTGACGCACACGTTTTTGTATCACTTTTTTTAATGCACCTTGCGCCCATTGTCCAGTATAAATAACATCAATGACCTCTTTCTCTAGTCCATTGCTATCGAGTAAACGCAAAAAAGCCTCAAATAAATCCTGCTCTGCCTTAGGTAAGAGCGTTGCTAAACGTTCACCTAGTGCTGCAATAGCAAGTCGTGTTTCTTGCATTGCTTGCTCTAATACGATCATTTCCGCCTTAATATCTATGATCGTTTTATCAGGAACAGCATCTAAATCAGCAGGTGGATAAACCACTACTGCCTTACCAATACCAACTCCGGAACTACTAGGATTACCTAATAATACCGTATCATCCTGATGCCCACTCCAAGTGTGCTCGGCAATAATTTCATAGGTTTCTACACGCGCTAGAATGGCCGCAACCTGCGTGGCTAAGGTGGCTAAGAACGCTTCTTCATCTTCGGCGAAGCATCGTTTTTCTCGTTGCTGCACAATGATAACGCCGAGTACACGCCGATTAGCAATAATCGGCACGCCTAAGAAAGCATGAAAGGGGTCTGCTGCTAGTTCTGGAATGTATATATAGTTTGGATGGGCAGGTGCGTCTTGTAGATTTAACGGTTTTTGTTGATCGCCAACAACACCTATCAAGCCTTGATGTGGTTTAATACGCAAATTTTGTAATGCCAGGCTCTGGGAACCAACATTTGCCATAAGCACGTATTCATGGGTGTGGGAATCAACCATAAACACAGAACACGATTCGACTTCTAAAGCTTCTTGCGTTAATTTAACCAAAATCGATAGCGCGTCATTTAAATTAGAAGCGCCTTCAATTTCTTCGGCTATGCGGCGTAAAAACTTTAACATTAATGGTTAGCTCTTTTTTTATAATCAACCTCAAGACACTATTTTTATCGCTCCCAACTTACCTCAAGATTCTATCTTCTTGTATACGCAGCCCTCAATTTATTCTCAGAAAAGGCATCGCCTTGCACATCTGCAAATAAAATCACTATAACTATGCTCCGAAAACAATCGGTTTAAATTCTTCTAATGCACGTTTATACACCGAGCTTTTAAACTCGATCACATGCTTAATCGGATACCAGTAATCAACCCAACACCAACGATCAAACTCAGGATTAGGCGAACGATTAAAAGTAATATCCGTTTCTGCTGTGCATACTTCTAGTAAAAACCATTTTTGCTTTTGTCCAACACATAAAGGCTTAGAATAAAAACGCCTATATTTACCCGGCAAACGATAACGCAACCAACGTTTTGTTTTACTCAACAATTTAACTTGATTAGCTACCAAACCAACCTCTTCATAAAGCTCGCGATACAAAGCATCTTCTGGTGTTTCATGCTTATCAATACCACCTTGCGGAAACTGCCACGCATCTGGCTGTCCAATACGTCCACCCCAAAAAACTTCTTGGTATTTGTTAATTAATACAATGCCCACATTGGCACGATAACCATGTTTGTCAATCATTTTGCCCTGCAGTAATGCAGTTTTCCAATTTCTTTTAAAAAATTTACATCTACATTTATCATAGCATAAAAGCTTCGTATACTGACAACTAAAAACGTATTCTATATCTTGAAATTATGCATACTCTATACCAAAATGAGACAGCGTACACCAAATACCACCCAGTTCATTGATGCTATAAAACACACCACCGAGATAAATTAAAGGCATAAGGACAAAAGTGACAAACACAGCAGTATTATCAAATTTACGAGCAAATAACCCATTGAGCATACCTGCTAATAAAAACAGCGCAACAACAGACAGTATTGGATTGACTAAATGCCAGCCAGCAAAAAAGCTAGCGATAGCGATGATCGCTGTCAATATCAATACCCCGCGGATTATACCACCACTACGGAAGCCTGCGATGATTAACCATGCGGGCATAGAAGTAACTAGGGTTTCTTCAAAGTTGCGACTCATGATGCGTGCACCAAAAAATGAGCTAATCAAGTTAGCATAGCCCTTGGTAATAACTGACATCATGACTAAGCCAGGTGCCATAAGAGAAACCATCGAAAGCTTTTCTTACCAGTTAAGCCGCAATAGACAATGCATTATGTGCAGGCATCCACAGGAATTTCTTTTTCTGTTGCAGAATATTCATAAATAACATTTCCAGGCGATTGGTTTTGTTTTGTACACTGGTCACTTTAATGTTATGTTTGCATAAATATGTTAGAGACATTCACTAATAGTCTGCCCTTTTTTTAGCTCGACCTCCAGTGTGTTCGAATCGACCAATCTGCAAAAGAAATTACCTAAATCTGGCTTTGTTGACAAAGGTCCAGCCAAATAAAACACCATCATTTCACACTCTAAGATAATTGAGCAAATGCTTAATAGAAGTATTCTTTGGCACCAGACCATTGACAATAACAGCAATATTTTTACAGAGTTTTTCCGCTTCTTCGAAATTGTGAGTCGTCAAAATAAT
>CAYWDC010000094.1:0-3620 GCA_964456955.1 uncultured Gammaproteobacteria bacterium
GATATACCATACCAAATGAGAGCAAAAACTGATCTGAAATATAAAAAATTAAACCCACAATTATGCCTGATAATAAACGCAAACCAATGCTCACAGAACGTAACGGTCCAAAGACAAAGGGAATGGCAACCAGTACCATGATCAACGTCATTAACGGCTGAAAGATTCTTTTCCAAAAGACAAATTCATAATGCCTGACGTTAATTCCATTAATTTTAGCGTGCTCGATTTGTTGATGTAATGCAAACAAATTTAACGTTGTCGGATCGAGCACTCTGAATTGATGTAAATTGAATTTTAATGGCCATATCACCTGCTCTTGCTTCCTCTGTGTTACGCTGTGATCATGAATAACAGACGTGCTAACGTTGCTAAAGACCCATTGTTTATTGGTTAACGTTGCAGAATCGGCATAACTTGCTGTCTGTAGACGATGTTGCTGATTGAATTGAAAACGGCTCACGCCATAAATTTGATGCGCAGAGACAATTCGCAAGATGTGAAAGAACGTATTGTTTTCACGCAACCAAACCCCAGCAATGGTAGTAGCCACTTGCGCGTTACTGCGCTGCAAATCTTTAACATTGATCGCATAACGTGTCATCGCCGGTACCACAGTTTCGCCAAGCAGTGTAAATAGCGCAATAATAACCAGCGATGCTAGCAAGACCGTGGTTGCAATACGCAACATCGACATTGTCGAAGCACGCATGATCACCAATTCGCTGTGTGATGCTAGTGTCCCCAAACCGAGTAAAACCCCAATCAATACCATAGGGGAGGATAATTGATAAATAAAAAAAGGCAAGGTAAAAAAAACATAATGTACTGCTTGTAAAAAATGATAATTGCCAGAACCGGTTTCCTTAAGTTCCCCTATAAGATTAATAAATAGAACTAAGCCGAAAAAGACGATAAGCACCAAAAAGACGGCCTTGAGTACCGTACGAGAAATGTATAAATTAAGTTTCATTGTTAATTCATTTGCTCCAATAGGACACTTTAGCATAATACATACTGATAATAATCAGCATACACCCATGAGCCCACCATAACCCCAAACGTGTACTAGCGATATTATTTTCCAATAAATACTTGGCGATAAATAACATATTGACATAAACTAAATAAAACAACACGGCGGGTAAAAACTTCGCGTAACGTCCTTGTCTTGGTTGCACACGACTTAAGGGAATGGCAAACAACGTCAAAATTAAAACCTGTAGTACTAATGACACACGCCATTCAAATTCTGACAGTGCGAGTATATCACCACGCTGCAACCATAATTGTGTCGTTGGCATCCCATCTAAGCGATGGTATTCACCGGAAATTGTATTGCCTTCTAGTAAATAACTATAATCTTTATAGCTAACAATATGGTAATCTAAGCCTCCAGGAATACCTTTATACAGATGGCCGTTTCTCGTTTGTAAATAAACATCGCTATTATCATGTACGGTACGATACGCTTCGGTAGCAAAATTAACCGTCCATCGATTACCACTTGGCTTCTCCGTTGTCTCGTTCAACTGCGCAAGAAATATATTCTGTAAACGGGTTCTATCATGTGTCGCCTTAGAGGCATAAACAATTAACTTACCCTCATTTAGCACCTTAAATTGTCCTGGTATTATAGTTTGTAGAATATGAGTTTTAGAATATCGTAAAATTTTTCCCCGTTCACTCATTACGATTGGGTTTACAACAAAAACTAAAGTCGCCACAATCACCATTACCATTATAGCCATGATCATGCTATAAAAAAACAAGCGGCCGTTGCTAAAACCCGCTGCTTGCATAACCACCATTTCACTTTCGGCATAGAAGCGCCCATAAGCAAACAATAGACCAAAATAAAAAGCAAAAGGCAGCACATAGCTGATTAAAAATGGTATGTTAATCAACATGAATCTGCCAAAAAAACCAACTGCCACCTTACCATAGGTAATATCGCTAAGATAAACCGCTGCTTGGCTCATGAGTAAAATAGCCAGTACAACTAACACGATAACGCTAACTACGGCAAAGATTTCTCGACAGAAAAAACGAAAGATTAGCATCTGTATTGAAGATCCAGTAAACTGTCAGTCATTATTGTAACAGTCTGGAAGAGATTAATGAAATTTAACCTCACTACACAAGCAGCCGATGCGATTAAAACAGATTGCCTAATCGTACCACTAGTTGATGGCACGGTGTTGAGCAACGTGGCAAAACGCATCGATGTCAAGGCTAATAATATTATAAGCAATACAAAGGGCGATATTGCAACCGAGCTGGGGCAATACAGATTACTACCGCTGCCCCAAAATTTACCTGCAAAACGTCTGTTGCTGATCCATATCGGTGAGCATAGGCCATTGTCTTTGACCGCATTTAAGCAATTAACACATACAATATGGCAAGTGCTCAAAGCAACACCGTGCCAAAACAGCGTGTTTATCTTAGACCAAATCAGGATAGAAAAGCTTGATAAAGATGGTCTGTTACAACAGGCAATACTTCATTTAAATACAGCCGCTTATAGTTTTTCCACCTATAAAAGTAAACAAGATGAAATTGCGCTGCAAGAAATCACCTTCACCACAAAAAAAACACTGCAGCGCCAACAGCAAAACATCTTAGAATCCACACGAGCATTACTCAGCGGCATTAATTTTGCTAAAGATCTAGCCAATACACCGAGCAATATTGCCACACCCGGCTACTTAGTTGAACAAGCGAAACAGTTAGGCAATCAACAGCAAAAACTACATCTCCAGGTGTTAAATGAAGCGGAACTAAAGCGTCTAAAAATGCATGCCTTGCTCGCCGTAGGACAAGGCAGTCGACAAGCCTCGCATTTGATTGAATTACAATATTTTGGTGGTAAAAGGCACGAGCTACCAACTGTGCTTATCGGTAAAGGTGTTACTTTTGATAGCGGGGGCATTTCACTTAAACCTGCCGCTGGTATGCAAGATTTAAAATACGACATGGCCGGTGGCGCCACGGTATTTGGCGTTATGCGCGCCATTGCCGAACAAGGATTACCGATTAATGTTATTGGTTTAGTGCCAACGGTGGAAAACATGCCTGGCGGCAATAGCTATCGACCCGGCGATATTATCACCAGCATGTCGGGACAAACGATCGAAGTGATCAATACCGATGCCGAGGGTCGCTTGATTCTCTGCGACGCAATAAGTTATGCCAAGAAATTTAAACCACGGGTAATCATCGATATCGCTACCTTAACCGGCGCAATAATGATCGCTTTGGGTTCAGTCCATAGTGGCTTATTTACCCCGGACGATCAACTTGCCAAAGCATTACAACGTGCAGCGGATAAAAGCGGCGACACTATCTGGCGCATGCCACTCGATATGAACTACCAAAAATTAATGGACAGTAAAATTGCCGACATGCAAAATTGTGGGCCACGCTTTGCCGGCTCGATCACCGCTGCCTGTTTTCTACAACGTTTCATTAGCCAAGAGCAAGCATGGGCACATTTAGATGTTGCTGGTACCACACATGAACGCAATAATTCGCTCGGTGCTACAGGACGTCCCGTGCCTCTACTAGTTGAATATTTGCAGCAACAATGTATAAATACTAATGCCACAGGTTGATTT
>CAYWDC010000095.1:0-3607 GCA_964456955.1 uncultured Gammaproteobacteria bacterium
ATTTATAATTAAGTCTACGCAGCAAACTAGCATTTATCATCAGTTGATCAGGTTTTTTTCTCATGGAAGTTGATTATCCTTTTATTCCGTTTTATTTAGAGGGTCTATGCTATAATCCGCAATTTCATTGGGGTTGAGATCATGTCCGAGCTAGAGCAGCAATTGTCAAGACGGCGGACGTTTGCCATTATTTCACATCCGGATGCCGGCAAAACAACATTGACGGAAAAACTACTGTATTTTGGCGGTGCGATTCAAATTGCGGGCACGGTAAAGGCACGTAAGGCGGCACGGTATGCTACTTCTGATTGGATGGAATTAGAAAAACAACGCGGTATTTCGGTGTCGACATCAGTAATGTCGTTTCCCTATACCGATTGTATTATTAATTTACTTGATACTCCGGGACATGCAGACTTTTCCGAGGATACTTATCGTACCTTGACGGCGGTAGATTATGCCTTGATGGTAATTGATGCAGCCAAGGGGGTGGAGGCGCGCACAATAAAATTATTGGAAATCTGTCGCATGCGCAATACGCCGATTATTACCTTTGTTAACAAAATGGATCGTGAAACCCATGAACCGATCGAATTACTTGATGAAATAGAAGGCGTTTTGCAAATGCGGTGTGTGCCGATAACTTGGCCCATCGGTATGGGTAAACATTTTAAGGGTATTTATCATTTGCCTGAGGATAAGGTCTAGTTATACCGAGAAGATCAAATCATTGACGGCTTGTCAAACGTAGCCTTAGACACGATTCTTGGAGATATGGCAACCGAATTGCGTGAAGAAATTGCGTTGATCAAAGGTGCAACTGATGTTTTTAAGCAAGAGGCGTTTTTAAATGGAAAGCAAACGCCGGTATTTTTTGGTTCAGCAACTAATAACTTTGGCATTAAAGCAATGCTTGATGCCTTTGTTGCCTATGCGCCAGCTGCGTTATCACGCCCAACAGAAACACGCCTTGTTACAGCAAATGAGAACAAGTTAACAGGGTTCGTTTTTAAAATTCAAGCAAATATGGATCCAGCACACCGTGATCGCATTGCTTTTGTCCGGATTTGTTCAGGAAAATATACTAAAGGAATGAAACTTTATCATGTGCGTAACCAACGTGAAGTGCAGATTAATAATGCACTGACATTTTTGGCCGGTACACGTGAACATGCGCAAGAAGCTTTTGCTGGCGATATTATCGGTTTGCACAATCATGGCACGATACGGGTGGGGGATACGTTTACTCAAGGGGAAAACCTAAAATTTACTGGTATACCTAATTTTGCGCCTGAATTGTTTAAACAGGTTTATTTGCAAGATCCACTAAAGGCAAAGGCGTTATTAAAGGGTTTAATACAATTATCTGAAGAAGGCGCAACGCAGCTGTTTCGTCCATTAAATAGCAATGCGTTAATTCTTGGTGCTATCGGCACGTTACAATTCGATGTGGTCGTGCATCGTTTACAAACTGAATATAATGTTAATTGTCGTTACGAGTCGGTTAATGTCGCGATAGCACGTTGGGTTCAATGCGACGATGAAAAAATATTGGCTGAATTTCGTCGCAAGGCAGGACATAATCTCGCGTTAGATGTGAGTGAAAAATTAACTTACCTGGCACCAACTCGAGTTAATTTATCATTAATCGAGGACCGTTATCCACAGATTAATTTTCTTGCAATTCGAGAAATCTAATGCCAACAGAAAAGTTGCAAAAAGTATTGGCACGTGCCGGCATGGGTTCGCGGCGTAAGATAGAAGAATGGATTGCTGCTGGAATCGTTAGCGTTAATGGTCGGGTTGTTAAACTTGGCGTTCGAGTGTGTGGTGATGAAATCATTCACATTGATGGAAGAGTCGTTTCGATTCAAGCACAACTCGCAGCCAAAATTAAAGTTTTGCTTTACCATAAACCTGAAGGGGAGATTTGTAGCCAGAATGATCCTGAAGGTCGCGTTACGGTATTTGCTCGCCTGCCACGACTAAAACAAGGCCGTTGGATTATGGTAGGGCGACTCGATATTAATACTAGCGGTTTATTGTTGTTCACCAACGATGGTGAATTAGCAAATCGTCTTATGCATCCAAGCTATGCCATCGAACGTGAGTATATGGTACGTGTTAAGGGTAACGCCGATAAAGTAATATTACAGCGTTTGCATAAGGGAGTGCAGTTTGACGATGGCATGGCTCGTTTTAACAACATAAAAGCTGTTGGTGGTGCAGGTGTAAATCATTGGTATCAGGTTATATTGCAAGAAGGTCGAAACCGTGAAGTGCGTCGTTTATGGGAATCACAAAACTTCACCGTTAGCCGCTTGATCCGCACCCGCTTTGCCAATATCAGTTTGCCGCGTGATTTGCGGCGTGGACAATTTGTATATATGGATAGAGAGGCAATAGAAATCCTGCAGCAGATGGTTAACTTAAAAAGTGCTTAATGGAAAACTATTTTTCTTTTATCCAAATTAGCGATAGCATTGCCAATAACAGATAAACTGGCAAGGTAAGCATTGCATGGCGATAATTGCTAACACTAAAGTAATGTACGCCGTTAACGATTTTACCCGACTAACTAAGATCTAAAAATTTACCGATCATCGGTTCGGTAATGGTACCAACGAGTGCATCACCGCTATTAATCAAAGCCATCACGGTAGCTGCTGCGGTAACGGGATTGCTTAAACGCCCTATAGCGAAGCCAAGCATGAAGGCGCCAGTGCTGAAACCGAAGACAAACATCAGTACTGCTAGCACTGTTAGCGGTAAGTGTGGCATGTATAAAATGAGCGACAATGCAATCAAAGATGTTACCGAACTGTATACCATAACCTTACGTTTACCGATAAAATAGTCGGAAACTAAACCGAGAATTGGATCGCCGATGGCGAGTCCAGCAAATGATAGCGTTGTGAAAGTGCTGACCTGCGTGCTTTTTAGTTGATAGGCTTGTTGCAGAAAAGGATGTCCCCATAAACCGGCGAATACGATGATGGGTGCAAATGCTAAGCCACTGTAAACTGTTAGTAGCCAGTTTTGTTTCTGTGTAAATACCAGTTTTATGTTATGCCAGTATTTTTTTGGTGCCACCTTTTCTGGAAGTTTGATGGATGCCGGTGCGTAGACTTTATCGCGCAATACTAACAAATATAATGCTGCAAATACTAAACCAATCATGCCCCAATCGAACAGCGCTCCGCGCCAGCCCTGTTGGGCAACCATCCATGCTAGTGGCGCTTGCCCAAATATGGCGCCGATCATTCCTGCGGTTGCTACCAAACCAGCAATAAAAGCAAATTGATTGGGTGAAAACCACACGGCTGCCATTTTCATGTAACCTATGGTGGCAAAAGCGATGCCAATTCCCATCAATAATCGTGAAATGATGGCGCTATCGAGTGAATGGGTATAAGAAAACCATAGCAGACCAGCTGCGCTGACTAAGAGTGCTAACAAAGCAAATACGCGAGTGCCAAAGCGATCAATTAACACACCGACAAATAATTGCATGATAGAATAGGAATAAAACGCAGCAGCAGCCAAATTGCCTAGGCCAGTAGCAATCAAGGTTGAATTCTCGTTGCAATTCATTGGTAATCAATCC
>CAYWDC010000096.1:0-3553 GCA_964456955.1 uncultured Gammaproteobacteria bacterium
GCGGCTTCGTTCGCTCGTATCTCTCCTTTCCCACTGTTACTCCCTCTCTCTCTCTAGTTCTTTACTTTGTATTGTATTTAGGCCAAATTCTTTTTAATCACTGCTTCTGCAACACTCGATGGTGCTTCCGCGTATTTTTCGAACTCCATTGTATAAACAGCGCGTCCTTGTGACATAGAACGTAAATCGGTAGCATAACCAAACATCTCCGACAAAGGCACTGCAGCACGAATAGTTTTTCCTGCCGGTGTATCTTCCATACCCTGAACGACACCACGACGACGATTCAGATCTCCCATGACATCACCCATATAATCTTCCGGTGTGACCACCTCTATCCTCATAATCGGTTCTAGTAGTACCGGATTCGCGTTAAGCGCACCCGACTTCATGCCCATTGAACCAGCAATTTTAAACGCCATTTCACTAGAATCAACATCGTGGTAAGAACCGTCATAGAGTGTTGCCCTGATATCAACCAATGGATAACCGGCGATTACACCATTTCTCATTTGCTCTTGAATGCCTTTGTCGACTGCAGGAATATATTCTTTTGGAATTGCACCACCAACAATCTCGTTAACAAATTCGTAACCTTTACCTGATTGTTGTGGTTCGATTTTCAGCCACACATGACCGTATTGACCACGACCACCGGATTGACGGACGAACTTGCCCTCTTGCTCGACACTAGATTTTATCGTTTCACGATAAGCCACTTGTGGCTTACCAACATTAGCTACAACGTTAAATTCACGTTGCATGCGATCGACAATGATCTCCAAGTGTAATTCACCCATGCCGCCAATGATCGTTTGTCCTGATTCCTCATCAGTACGCACACTAAATGAAGGATCTTCTTGCGCTAATTTGCTTAAGGCAATACCCATTTTCTCTTGATCGGCTTTGGTTTTCGGTTCCACGGCAACAAAAATCACTGGATCGGGAAATTCCATGCGCTCCAGGGTAATCACCTTATTGAGAGCACATAATGTATCACCAGTAGTAACATCCTTTAAGCCAACCGCAGCAGCAATGTCGCCAGCGCGGACCTCCTTGATTTCCTCACGAGCATTGGAATGCATCTGCAGAATACGACCAATACGTTCTTTACGACGTTTTACCGGATTATAAATGGTATCACCAGAATGCAAAACGCCCGCATATACTCGGAAAAATGTTAGTGTACCGACAAATGAATCGGTGGCAATCTTAAACGCCAATGCAGCAAACGGTTCATTATCATCAGATTTCCGCACCGCTTCGGTTTGATTCTTATCGTCCAAAACACCTTTTATCGGCGGCACATCAACCGGTGATGGCAGGTAATCAATGACGCCATCAAGCATCGCTTGGACCCCTTTATTCTTGAAGGCGCTACCACAGAACACTGGCACAACTTCGTTTGCTAATATGCGCCTGCGCAGACCTTGGCGAATCTCATCTGCAGTCAAATCTCCATTTTCTAAATATTTATCCATCAGCTCTTCAGACGATTCTGCTGCAGCTTCGAGCAGGTTTTCATGCCATTTTTCTGCAGCGGCTTGCAGCTCTGCGGGAATATCAGCGTATTGATGCTGCATTCCCATATTCTCTTCTTCCCAATAAATTGCTCTCATCTCTACCAGATCAACGGCACCTTTGAAGCTATCTTCTGCGCCGATGGGAAGTTGCACTGGTACTGAATTCGCGCCCAAACGGTCTTTAATCATAGCAACGACGCGCAAGAAATTCGCACCTGCACGATCCATTTTATTAACAAATGCGATACGTGGTACACTATATTTATTCGCTTGTCGCCATACCGTTTCTGATTGCGGTTCAACGCCGCTAACTGCACAGAAAACCGCAACCGCACCGTCGAGCACCCTCAACGAACGTTCAACCTCAATAGTAAAATCGACATGTCCTGGGGTATCAATGATATTAATGCGATGCTGCTGATATTGCTTATCCATGCCATACCAAAAACAAGTGGTCGCTGCCGAGGTGATGGTAATGCCACGTTCTTGTTCTTGCTGCATCCAATCCATCGTTGCCGCACCATCATGCACTTCACCAATCTTATGCGACACACCGGTATAGTACAAAATGCGTTCTGTCGTCGTCGTCTTACCCGCATCGATGTGTGCCATGATGCCGGTATTGCGATATGCTTGAATAGGGGTTTTACGTGCCATAAACTTTTCTTTTGCTAAACCTGAATGCTTTACCAACGAAAATGAGCAAATGCTTGATTCGCTTTCGCCATGCGATGCATATCTTCACGTTTTTTTACGGCACTACCACGATTTTGAATAGCATCTAGTAATTCTGCCGCTAGACGCAAAGCCATGGTTTTTTCGCCGCGTTTTTGTGCCGATTCCACCAACCACCGCATTGCTAACGCTATTTGTCTTGCTGCACGGACTTCAATCGGGACCTGATAAGTTGCGCCACCGACACGACGTGACTTGACCTCTACGCTTGGTCGAACATTGTCTAACGCACTTTCAAATAAACCAGCCACACTGTCGCTGTCAGCTTTTTGTTGTTTTAGCTTATCGAACGCGCCATAAACAATCTTTTCGGCGATGGATTTTTTACCGCTCTGCATAACGCGATTAACAAATTTCGACACTAGCACACTGTGATGCAAGGGATCGGGTAAAATTTCACGTTTTGTTGCAACTCTTCTTCTCGACATAGACTATGTTCCTATTTCTTCGGACGTTTTGTCCCATATTTGGAACGACCTTGTTCGCGATCATTAACTCCGCTGGTATCCAAACTACCACGCACAGTGTGGTAACGCACCCCCGGTAAATCTTTTACTCGACCACCACGTATCAGCACTACCGAGTGTTCTTGCAAATTGTGACCTTCACCACCGATGTAAGACGTCACCTCGAAACCATTAGTAAGACGCACTCGCGCAACTTTACGCAGAGCGGAATTTGGTTTTTTCGGCGTAGTTGTGTAAACACGGGTGCAAACACCACGCTTTTGTGGACAGCGCTTCAATGCTGGAACGTTGTTCTTTTTTACAAGACGTCTACGACGCTTACGCACTAGTTGATTAATGGTTGCCATATTTTCTCCGAGGCAAACTTTAACAAAAGGAGCCCCTAATATCTTACTTAAAGAAGATACTCAAGGTTAACTTTTGTCGCTTTACCGTCTAATTGACTAATTGACGACTTTATTTTCTCCTAGGAACATCCGTGTAGGAGAAATCACTCAAGAGATTTACTATACCTGATTTCGTTCTCTATGCAAAGAAAATTTTGCTAATTTTTTATGCAAATTAAAGCATCTTAATTTGGTTGACAAAAAATGTCATTTTATCAAATTATAACCATCTTCTGAGCAATCTCGATTAGTTCTGTCGATACAGTTATTCCCTTAGCGTAGAAAATAAAAACTTACTATGCTGTTTTTAATTGCCAACAATAGCTAATTAATTATCTTTCTACGGAATCAAACCGATTTAAAATAATTGATTAAGTTGATGTATCATTAAATCTGTTAAAGAAAATCGTGTTTTTCAGTTCAGACAATATAAGCTATTAGG
>CAYWDC010000097.1:0-3481 GCA_964456955.1 uncultured Gammaproteobacteria bacterium
TTACAAAGCACTATTATTTGTATGGTATCGTACAGGGTGTTTGGTGCCGAGATTTTGTGGTGCGTGAGGCAAAATCTCGCGGTATTACCGGTTGGGTACGCAATTTAAATGATGGCAGGGTTGAAGTGATGGCGCAGGGTGCCGCTCAAGCATTAGTTGCGTTTGAAGGCAAGTTATATCAAGGCTCGCCAAGTTCAGTCGTTGAACGAGTACAAAGCAAGTTCATTACAGCTCCTACCGAAATCTATGCTGATTTTAGGAAAAGGGAAACGATTTAAGTCATCGAAATCGAATAGAGCATTGCATCAATAGTAATTGTCATCTGCACTTGCGAAAATTGTGATCAAAATAGAGTGTCATAATCGATTGCTTGATGAGGCACCGAATATATTATTATGCATGTTGCTCAAAGCACAAAATCAGCTATTATTCTAACCAAATAATTAAGAGTAGGGCAAGGTGATAACCGTGCGTCTTTTTACACACGATGCTGCCCGTCATCGACTTACAGCAATCTATTGCTTTTTATACCAACGTCCTTGGCGTGAAATTATTACGCAAGAGAGATTATCCAGCAGGGCGACTTACCTTATTTTGTTGTGGTTTTGCCGAAGAAAAAGCTGGTGCAGTGATAGAATTGACACATAATTGGCATACCGCCTCTTACAACTATGGTAATGCGTTTGGGTATATCGCCACCATCCAAGTCGGTGATGTGTATCATGCCTGCCAAAAATAAAACAAGCTGGAGGGCATGTTGTTCGGCGAGCCTATCCAATTCAGCATGGTTCTAGAATATTGGCGTTTGTTAAATATCCGGATGAGTATCTGAATTGAGCTGTTAGGTGATTAATACAGTGCAAATGTGACTCTCTTTAAAGTTGCATATAGTGCAACATGTGCTGACCGCGCGGCATCGGATGCTTATCGTGGACAACAGCTAGCTGAAAATTATCCATCGTTATCAGGCAGTTTACTCAAATTGATGGTCAATTCGTATATGTGGAAAGATGGTTTCTCACAAGGGGTAAGAAAAATAATACGAGACTTGAAACAAGCTTTGATGCCAAAAAGTGCACTACTGTCGATTTTTTAATGATGTCTGTTCTATCCAAATTCTTCGGGGGTACGTTTAGAGATGGAGTTCTCTTAAAAACGCTACGAGTGCTGTCTTATTTTTTATGGCAGCATCATGCGCAATGCCTACTATTTTTTCTGTTTCTGGTGCAGCAGATGATGGTTCAGGAGGCAAACTGTCAAGCATAACGAATACGGTCTACAATGTGGTAAATGACGCTTATTATTCGTTGAAGAATGCATTTATGGTAAGCTGGCTTGACCATTATGGCTTAACATGAACTTTCAATATGTATTATCAGTCGTTAATCGATATCTTAATAAATCATCTACGATATTTTTATCACTGTCTTTTTAAGTAGCATATCCAACCCATGATATTATTCATTGAAAGATATTTCTTTTTAATAACCTGATTTTATGGCTGCTTGCCTATACAATACAGAACGACTTGACTTGTGGCAGGGACGCGACCACCAAACTGATATTTTTATGTGTGTTTGTCTTGCGGTTCATCGACTATTGCAGCGACAAAAAAGGAAAAAATGAAGCAACTGTAGGTGGTTTTTTCGCACTGAACGTCTACATTGATGAAGTAATTTAACGCGCGTCCATTGCCTTCGACCAGGTACTTGCCGAGGTCGACCTACAAGGCGGCCTTTGCTGCATCGTAATGAAAGCATGCAGGCAATCGATGACGAATAGAGTTGCAATTGCAACCTGTTAGAGCATTACAAATTTTAACGTTGATGTTTTTGCTATCGCGGCAATCAAGTAAAACAGTCCGCGAATGTCGGCGTCAAAAAACGATAACCATATTGGGTTAGTATTTCTGGCACGATACACTGATCGCTTAATAATAATTCTTTGCCCATTTGTCTAAAAAATAACGTAATTAAGGCGTCAGGCAACCTTAGCCAGCAGGGGCGATGCAAAGCGTGAGCAAAAGTTTTAGCAAATTCTTGCTGTGTAACGCAGTGGGGGCTGACAACATTGATAGGACCCATCAATTGCTTATCGTGAATAATCGTATCAATAATATGTATCACATCGGTTAAACTGACCCAGCTGATTTTTTGCTGTCCATCGCCGATAACATGCCCAAGTCCTAATCGATAAGGAAGCGATAACGTTCTCAGCATACCGCCTGTTGATGCCAATACTACCCCAAAGCGTAAGTTAACAACATTAACTCCTGCTGTTTTAGCAATTGTTGTTGCCTCTTCCCAGCGAGCACCCACTTCAGATAAGAAATCGGGAAAAGGAAATGTTTTGATAGGCGTTTTTTCGTTAACCATCAGGGCCTTAGGATGAGCACCGTAGATCCCTATAGCGCTCGCATTCAATAATCGTGGCGCAGCGTCGGCTAAATCTGCGCACAAGTTGGCAAGACGTTGTGTAGTAGTGGTCCGGCTAGTTACTATCGCCGCTTTGCGTGCCTTATTCCAGCGTTTTTCACCAATATTTTCACCAGCAAGATTAATAATGGCATCGAAAGAGGAAAGTTTTTCGGTGTTTACTTGCTCCCAGGTCAGTGCATCGACACTATCACCAAAACAGCGTTGAATTTTTTCATGGCTTCGCCCCACTACAGTAATGTTATCATCCCGTTTTAAGCGGTCGGCAACGAGTGCTTGGCCAATGAAACCGGTGCCGCCAGCAATCAATAAGTGAAAATTTTGCATGATATTTTGCTAGGTTTTTATTTAGACAATTTCTAACAGTTTATCACATGCTAAACACCTATTGTGGTAGTTGAACAACGACCAGTAACATATTAAATAATCTTGTGCTAAAATGAATATGCAAAATCTTCATGACAGGTAAAGTAATAACCCCGAAACGACCAATTCCGCCAGGTTAGCAGATTTTCCTTATAGTAATAATTGCGACACAGGTCTTTGTTGACGTCATTGTCAAATCTTTACTTTTACAACTCGAGGTGAACTCTAATTTTGTGAAGCTAGGTGCTTTCTTAAGATGGTGCACGGTGAATTGTGAATAGCAGGCTCCGCAAGACCAGGTAATGCATGGTTAACAATTTATACCGAATGATGAAGAAAAATCGATTATAGGAGCAGATACTGTTGCACAATTTTAGTGATAATAATTATAGAAAAAAAAGAATGATTTTTATCGTTACTACAGGGATCATTTTTTACTGCTATGAATTCTTTTTACGAATGTTAACCGGCGCATACCAAAACGATATTATTTATCATTTTAATTTACACGGTCATCTAAGTTTCTCTTTTTTAATTTCAAGTTATAATCTTACCTATCTGTTAATGCAGATACCAGCAGGATTACTTTTAGATAAGTTTGGCAGTAAAAAATGTCTTACATTAGCAACATTAGGCTGTGGTCTAGGAAATATAATTTTTGTTTCTGGAGATTATTCAAT
>CAYWDC010000098.1:0-3460 GCA_964456955.1 uncultured Gammaproteobacteria bacterium
TTGTTGCTATTAAACTTACGCATATTCCAGGGAATCTCTTGTGGTGGCGAATTAACTGGCTCAGTCATTTTTATTGTAGAACATGCACCAAAGACATGGCGAGGTTTCTATGGCAGTCTGAGCATAACTGGTCTTAGTTTAGGCATATTGTTCGCTTCTCTTTTTTCTTGGTTAACTCATCTTATTTTCAATGAAGTGGAACTAACAACATGGGCCTGGCGCTTACCCTTTTTTTTAGGCGCCTTAGGTGGGATTATTGGTTGGTTCGCCCGTCGGGCTGTTCCGGAGACTGACTTATTTGAGGAAACCTATCGGTTGCCGCAATCCTACTTTGAAACGCGCCGCGAGGTGGTCAAACAACTGCGACCAGCATTAAAAATTATGGGTATTGAATTGTTTTCCTCAGTACTGGCTTATTTAATTTATGTTTTCCTTGTTACCTACATGACCAGTATATTGCAGTATACGCCACGCCAAGCACTGAGTATCACGACTGTCTCGATCATTTTACTTGCTTTCCTAGGTCCCTGCGTGGGAAAATTAAGTGATCATGTTGGCCGCCGTCCTATTATGGCATTTGGCATTATCGGTAGTGCGCTATGGATGGGGCCCTACTTTCTTTTACTGCAACAGCAAAGCGTTGCGGTAGCATTGCTGGCGCAGATGATTATGACACTGTTTGCAGCAGCTTATCTTAGTATCAATATAATTACTATGGTAGAAATCGTCCCAGTACACATGCGTTTTAGCGTCGTGGCGGTCGCTCATGCGGTGACTGTTAGCCTGTTTGGCGGCATGACACCGTTGATAGCCACGCTATTGATTAAATGGCAGCATGCTTACCTTGGCCTGGCGATACTTGTCTCAGTTGCTGCGCTGATTTCGTTGTTTACTGTCTATAAGATACGCGAAACACGCTATGTGCCAAAAAGCATTGAGCAAAGTATCCAAGAAAGCATTAAACAAATCGCGCGCAACAGACTCGCCAATGGTGATAGCGTGGAGAAAGTCGCTGCGATCACGGGACTCTCTGAGGATGAGGTTACCGCACTAAAACCCTAAATTATTTTTTAGGCATCACAGTAGAGCAAATTTGCTCGGATACCTATTTGTTGTTTGGCCTGCTTTCCGTACCGCGCAACATCAATTACTATTGATCTGCGCCATCATGCTAAATTGGACAATAAAATCGCCAAAACATTGCGCTTGATTAACCAGCAGCATAGCGATTGAGATTTATTTCCCGAATAGCGATGTTTTTGATGCGCATGCATTGCTAAATACAGTAATATCAAGCAGGGAAGTGCTATTATGGTAAAAAAGTTTAGCAAAAACTTGTACAATTTGTCATGGTCATGACATTTTTACTAAACGTTTGCTTTATACAATAGATTCAGAGTAAGATAAATCATTAACGGACTATAACATGATTGAGCGTAGTAACATAGAACAGCTTGCAGAGCGGTTAGTCGCGGTGATGCCTACAGAGCTTAAATTAGCGCGAAACAGTTTACGGGAGGCTTTTATGAACACTTTAAAAAGCGGTATCGATAAAATGGATTTAGTCACGCGCGAAGAATTTGATGTGCAAGCTAAAATCTTGGCCCGTACCCGCGAAAAGTTAGAACGCTTGGAACAACACGTTACAAATCTTGAGCATCGTGATTAGCTGAATTTTTGTGTCATAATAATGCTTGCGATATCTAAAATATTTACATCACTATATGGCGCGTTAGTGCTCGTTGAGCAAAACAAACGCAGTCACCTTTGGGCACCGTACGCTTGAGTATGCAATGAGCTTAGCCATTCTTGATAGTCGTACTTTATCTGGCGTACAAGCCCTTAGTGTGAGTATTGAGGTACACTTAGCAAATGGTTTGCCCAGATTCCTTATCGTCGGTCTGCCAGAAACCGCGGTTAAGGAAAGCAAAGATCGGGTACGCAGTGCTATTTTGACTAGCCAATTTAAATTTCCTGCGCGGTGTATTACCGTTAATCTTGCACCAGCAGATTTACCCAAAGAGGGCAGTCGTTTTGATTTACCGATCGCCCTAGGTATTTTAATCGCCAGCAAACAGCTGCATGGTGCAGATGATGTACGTGACTATGAGTTTATTGGTGAGCTGGCATTGTCTGGTGCACTGCGTCCGGTGAAAAGCATCTTACCTCTTGCCATCGCAGCGCGGCAAGCGAAGCGCAAGTTAATCTTGCCGCACGCAAATGCTGCGGAAGCGGCGCTGGTTAAAGACTTGGCCATTTTTCCGGCAAGCCATTTGCTCGACGTGTGCGCCCATTTGAATGGTACTAGTTTATTATCTGCTTACACGAGTGCTGCCAGGCCGGAAGTAACAGATAGCGTGTTAGATTTGCGCGATGTCTGTGGGCAAACACAAGGTCGTCGCGCCTTAGAAATTGCTGCTGCTGGCGAACATAGTTTGTTGCTATGCGGTCCGCCGGGCACTGGAAAGACTATGCTCGCTAGTCGCTTACCGAGTATCTTACCCGCGTTAAACGATGATGAAACCCTACAAGTGGCGACGATTGCCTCAATCGCGCACAACAGTTTGACGATTAATACTTGGAAGCAGCGTCCATTTCGTAATCCACATCACACTGCCTCGAGCGTTGCGCTAGTGGGTGGTGGTGCACCACCAAGACCAGGGGAAATTTCTTTGGCGCATCATGGGGTGCTGTTTCTTGATGAATTGCCAGAATTTAAACGCAGCGTCTTAGAGGCGTTACGTGAGCCATTAGAGTCTGGGCATATTACGATTTCTCGCGCCATAACCCAAACTACTTTTCCAGCAAGCTTTCAATTGATCGCGGCAATGAATCCCTGTCCTTGTGGCTACTTTGGTGATAGCGAGGGCGACTGCCACTGCACTGACGAGCAAGTAAGACGTTATCGGCAACGTTTATCTGGGCCTCTGTTAGATCGGATTGACATGCATGTGCAAATGGCACGTATTCCACAAAAAGTGTTATTCGCCAAGCAACAAACCAATGAAGCATCGGCTCCTGTACGCGCACGTGTGCTTGAGGCACGTGTTAGGCAAGAAAAACGTTGTGGCAAAACCAATGCAAAGCTCAGCGCGTCAGAATTACAACGTGATGTTGCCTTATCTGATGCACAGCGTGGATGGTTAATGCAAGTGATGGAGAAACTTAATCTCTCTGCGCGTGGCTATCATCGCTTATTGCGTGTGGCAAGAACGATTGCTGATTTGGCAAATAGCGAAATAGTCACGCAAGTGCACTTGGCCGAGGCACTGATGTATCGTTCACGCATGATACAGTAAACATGATGGACTAAAAACACTTAGATTTGTTAGTGCGATACTCCTTATATTAGTCCAGGCTAGGTAAAAAACGGCAGGTTATCATCTCGCTCCTCTCTCTTTAATCCTCTTTTTGTTGAGGGTGCCTATCTGTCCCTATTTCTACTTCTACTTCTGTCTCT
>CAYWDC010000099.1:0-3407 GCA_964456955.1 uncultured Gammaproteobacteria bacterium
GAGGTGGTTTTACCCGCACCTTGCAAACCTGCGACGAGAATAATTGCTGGTGGTTGTGTTTTTAAATCTAATTCAGCGTTTGTTTTTCCCATAACCCGGGTGAGTTCATCGTTAACGATCTTGATGAATGCTTGCCCGGGATTTAAACGGTTAACCACTTCTCGTCCTAGCGATTTTTCTTTAACCTCGTTAATAAAAGTTTTTACTACTGGTAAGGCGACGTCTGCTTCGAGCAGTGCTATGCGAATGTCGCGCGTAATATTTTTAATGTTATCTTCAGTCAAGCGCGCTTGTCCGCGCAATTCTTTGACAGTTTTACTTAGGCGATGTGAGAGTTGTTGAAACATTAATTTTCAGCTTATGTATATTCGGAAAAGATGGTAATCGATGAATTTACTTAATATCGATAAAAACATAAAGGATTGCAAGCGAAAATGCAACCCCCGCCAAAATATTGATAATATTACCATAAAAAGGTCCACTTGGAATTGTCTCGGGAAACATGGAATTTGTTATCGATGTGGCGATGGCAAATAGTGTTAGTAGTCTGACAACGTGCCTATTTTTACGCAGCGGGACTATACTGAGCGATGGGCCAGCAACAAGAATGGTAAACATACTTGTGTCGTGAAAACAATGTCTTGCCAGACACCAGCCAAGCATTTGATGCTTAACGATTTATTGAGTAGAACAGTAGAAATGCGTTTAAGTAGTCTGCCTCAAAGGTCGGCAATAAGCTGGCACAGTAAAGATAATGTCCATTCCAATCCGTATATTCAGAAAACTTTGTATGCGAGAATGCAGCAGCAAATCATAGAGAACTAAAAATAGTATCGCAAAGAATGATAGCGACCTTTAATGCAGACATCATTCGCATATTAAATTGCAAAGTTACATCAACAATCAAAAATCGCCTATGGAGGCAGTGGCTTCACTGACAAGCAAATGTAGATAGTAAGACTTACAAGGTGGGAGAGTAAAATACAATAACAAAATTTATTGCAGTGAATATTTGTGTCATTAATAGCACTAAAGCTGCTTTTGGCCAAATTTTAAACGCTTACTAAATAGTAGTCACTTTACGCTCATTCAACGCATGTGCGAGAGTATTGCTGTCGATGTATTCTAGTTCACCACCTAGAGGGATGCCTTGTGCTAAGCTGCTGCTTTGAATATGATATTCTTTCGCTATTTCTGCAATGTAATGCGCTGTTGTTCGTCCCTCGACGGTTGAACTAGTGGCAATGATAATTTCTGTAATCGTATCTTTAGCAAGGCGTTCGCTTAATATATCTAGTCCCAATTCACGCGGACCGATGCCATCGAGAGGCGAAAGGTGTCCCATCAGCACAAAATATAAACCGTGAAAGCGAGCAGTTTGCTCGATGGCTAAAATATCATGTGGTGACTCTACTACACACAGCAAATGTTGTTCACGCTTATCGCTAGTGCAGAAATGACAGTACTCACTTTCACAAAACGTGCGACAGCGATTACAGTTGCTAATTTCCTGCATACTTCTACTTAAAATTTGACTGAGATTTTGGCCACCCGCATGATCATATTGCAACAAATGTAGCGCCATACGTTGCGCCGATTTAGGACCAACACCAGGTAAACAACGAAAGGCGTCGATTAGCTGGTCAAGTAATGGGCTAAAAGATGTCGGCATTATTTTAACAACGCATCCAAACCCCCAGGAAGGTCCATGCCGGCAGTTAAATTGCCTAGCTTATCTTTTTTTGCGTTTTCCACTTTTCGCACTACATCATTAAGGGCTGCGGCAATTAAATCTTCTAGCATTGCTTTATCTTCTTCGAGCAAACTGCTATCGATGTGAATTTTTTTGCAATCATGATGTCCGGTTAAGATGACTTTAACCAAACCTGCTCCTGCTTCGCCAGTAAATTCTGTGATGGCTAGCGCTGCTTCGGTCTTTTGCATATCTTCCTGCATTTTTTGTACTTGTTGCATAATGTTACCCATGCCCGGTATTTTCATTTTTTTTCTCCAATAATGTTAAGAGTTAACGAGTTTAATCGAATTTTCATCTAAGGAACCACCAAAGTTTTCCAAAATATTTTGCACATGTGGGTCAGCCATTAAGTGATTTTTCGCCGCTGCCAAGGCTTGCTCCTGTTGAGTGGCTGTTTTTTCTGCTGGAGTATTAGTTGCACTAGCGCATTCTTCGATTTTTAATTTAAATGTGCTACCAAATTTTTGTTGCAGGGCTTTTGCCAATTGTTGACGCTGTGTAGCATTAGCAAATGATGCATGTTTTACATCTATCAGTAAATGGATACCCTGTCGATCTAGTTTTTTTAGCATACAATTGTCAGCCAACACCTTTGTCATGCCGGTGAGATGTAATTCACTGGAGAGTTGCGCCCAATCGACACTTTTTTCAGGTATTTTATTTGTCAATATCTTGTTTCCTGGTGATTTAGGCATTTGCACGTTATTTCTCTTGGTTGGCTGCTGCTCTTTTTCTTTCGGCAAAAAACTTAACATGCGTAACAACACCATTTCAAAACCAGAGCGTGGCGTCGGCGCGTATGGCAAATCTCGCTGTCCGAGTAAACCAATCTGATAGAGCAATTGTATGTCTTCGGTGGTAAATTGTTTGGCGTAATGGAGAATTTGTGCGTCGGTGTTAACATTTGCACCGATGACTTGTGTCATGCAGATCTTCTGCAATAATGCTAATAAATCTGTCAACACTTGTGGAAAGTCAATGCCCTGCAGGGCAAGCTTATCAGTGTGTTGTAATAGCGCTATACCATCTTCGGCAGTTAACCCTTGTAATAGTGGATACAAATCAATATTCGCTGTTGCCCCTAATAATTGTTGTACGCTTTGTTGATGGATTTTACTTTTAGCAAAGGCGATAGTCTGATCTAGTAAACTCAAAGCATCACGCATACTTCCATTGGCAGCGTTTGCTAATGATAATAGCGCCTCTTCGGTGTAGCTAATTTTTTCCTCGGTTAAAATATGTGCTAGGTGCTGGGCGATGAGATCAGCCGCGATGCCTTTTAAGTGAAATTGCAGGCAGCGCGATAAGACCGTGATCGGTAATTTTTGTGGGTCGGTTGTTGCTAGCAAAAATTTAACGTGTGCTGGGGGCTCTTCTAACGTTTTTAGTAGCGCATTAAAACTGTGTGTTGATAGCATGTGTACTTCATCAACAAGATAAATTTTAAAGCGTCCTTGATGCGGAGCATATTGCACATTTTCCAGCAATTCACGTGTGTCTTCAACTTTGGTGCGCGAGGCTGCATCGACTTCGATCAAGTCAACAAATTGGCCAGCGTCGACAGCCACACAAGTGCTGCATTTGCCGCATGGGTTGGCGCTCACGCCTTGTGTGCAATTCAAACATTTTGCCAATATGCGTGCCACGGTAG
>CAYWDC010000100.1:0-3398 GCA_964456955.1 uncultured Gammaproteobacteria bacterium
CTTGATATCGTCAAGCAAACCATGTTGCTCTGAATAAAGCTGCGCACCTTAGCGCTTACCTTTTGCATTTCGCGCGAAGTAAAAGCACACATTAAGGTAACTGCTGACATGGCGATGTTCTCAATCCTATTTTCAACTTGCTTGAAATCAGCTGGCCATGCAATCGTCATGCGCACATCATTGAAGCCTAAATGATATAAGTCTTTGCATGGACCATAACCGTTATCTTGTTGTAAGACAGCTTGAATATCATGGTGTCGCAACAGGCACAGTAATATTTGCAAAAAATTTTCCGTCATAGTGAAGTCCTATTGGTATTAATTTTTCTGTAACCGCCGACTTCCGATTTTACTAGAGAATTCAGTTCTAGCAATAGTAGCATCGATGAGACCGCTTCAATCTTCATGCCGCTACGTGCAACTAGGACATCGATCGGGGTTGGTTCATAGTCGATGTGATTTAGCAACTGTTGGTGGTCTTCTTCTAAAATGGGGGTGGGATCTGCTTTTTCAACTACTTGGTTTTCTGGACTTGCTGTAGAAATGTTTGCTAACGGTGCTAATTCTTCAAGCACATCAGCAGCAGTTTCGACTAGCTTTGCGCCCTGACGAATTAAGCCATGGCAGCCACGTGCTAGAGGATTGTGAATTGAACCTGGTATTGCAAATACCTCACGACCTTGCTCGGCTGCCAATCGAGCTGTGATTAGGGAACCACTGCGCTGTGCTGCTTCGACGACCAACACCCCCAGGCTCAAGCCACTAATAATCCGGTTACGCTTAGGAAAGTGATGGGGTTGTGCACTGGCATGCAAGGGAAATTCGGAGATCAATGCACCACTGCTGGCAATCTGTGCCGCTAGCTCACGGTGTCGAGTCGGATAAATGCTATTTAAACCGGAGCCACAAACCGCAATTGTTTTGCCGCTAGTTTCGAGTGTGCCACGATGCGCTGCTGCATCGATACCTGTTGCCAAACCACTGGTAATGACTAGACCTCTATCGGCAAGGTAATTAGCAAATGCAAACGCCGTTTCTTTACCCATACTAGTCGGATTGCGACTGCCCACTATGGCTAATTGTAGACTCGCTAATAAATGCTTATTGCCTTTAACGAACAAAGCGATCGGTGGATCGGGGATTTCTTTCAATAATATCGGATAGTCTGTATCCAGTATCGTCAAAAGTGCATGATGCGGTTGCTCTAACCAACACCGTGCCTGGTCAATTTTGGACTCATCGATGGTTTGCCAACGCTCCGCTTGCTGTTGTGTAAAACCTAAGGTGATCAATCCTTTTGGTGTTAAGCACATTAGATCGGCTAGTGGTATGTCTTTCATTAATAGCGCAAACAATTTTTTTGCTGAAAATGTTTCTAAGTATAATAGCTTTAACCAAATATCTGTATGCATATGTGATTCTTCTTACGTTATGGGTGTTGCGCACCTTTAGACGCTAATGAGCAAAGTCAGTGCACAGACCAGCAGATAGAGTGTTAGCTTATCAAGGGCCAAAGGTATTATGCCAGAAAATAGACGGGCTTCAATGGCGTAAGCAACTGATGCTACCGTAAAGCGCCACTGCGCTGGGACGAGCTTCACCATGGTGACGATAACAATACCAAGATAAGCCGATGCAAAACCGTCATCACTAACTGCGCCAGCAGTGCCAGCGCCACATGGTGTTGTTATAGTAACCTAAAGTAGGGCCATATCCGGATGACACTGCCAATGAGCCCAAAGGTCATTATCGGGTCACGCCCGATGCTGCTACTCAATTTGCCCGTACCGGTTCTGGCAAAATTAACAGTATCATTGAGATGATAATACTCAGTGCTTGGTAGTGTGTATAATGTAGCTATAACGTTCATGTAGGTAGTCATAAAGACATAAAATAAATAGTCGAGCACTGGCTAATAAGCACCAACCAATATCACTGCGGCGCGTAGTTACTTGGTATGGTCACGGCGTGTCTCGAAACCATGGCGACATCGTTGAATGCTCATGCCAGTTAACCGAGCAGCAAAGGAAGATGACAATAAGCTTAGAGCAGACCTGCCATGGCAACACTGCCATGAAAACCCCGTTTGCCTTCAGGCGCATGCTCAACCGTAAAAATTGTCCAGCCTGTTAATCCGCCGCTACAAGAAAAGCCTTCTCCGATAGGCTCGAAAAAGAAGGCGCTCAGTGAGCGTGCTAGATAACCGATGGAAGAAATAGCGAAAGCACTAATAATGCCGGCAAGCTGGTCTTGTGTGGCAAACAAATTCTTGGCAATGACAGCGGCAAAAAAACCATAAATCATCATATCGTAGCATTCTAAGGCATTGCCAGCGACGGCAGCAAAAATTATTTAGGCATGTTGACTATGATGTCTCCTGTTGTTTTTCACCTGGAGGGCACGAAAAATATTGGTATGCAAAAAAAACACCACATTTGGCCGGTATTAACAATAATTAGCGACACTAGAAGCTTATCTCAGATAATAACAAACGCAATAACTACGTATTACAAATCTCATGGATTTTAACTAGATAATAAGCAAATAGGGTTATTGCAATCGCGACTATAAAAACGCAAAATATATCTAAATATTTTTGGAGGTAACTTTGCGTATTATCTTTGCTGGCACACCTGAGCTAGCCGTGCCAACATTGGCAGTTTTGGTTGCATCGCCACACCAGGTCATTTTGGCGTTAACACAACCGGATCGACCGTGCGGACGTGGTCGAAAATTAAAACCCGGTGCGGTAAAAGCTTTTGCGCAAGCGCATGATATTCCAATATGCCAAGCAACGACACTCCAGGATGCTGCTGTCATTGAATTAATCGGTTCGCTACAGGCGGATTTAATGGTTGTGATCGCCTACGGTTTACTGATCCCTGAAGCGATTTTACATATCCCGAAATTAGGTTGCATCAATGTGCATTTTTCATTGTTGCCGCGTTGGCGTGGTGCCGCACCGGTACAATGGGCCTTGCTCGCCGGTGACAGTACCACGGGTATTACCTTAATGCAGATGAATAGTGGACTCGATACTGGTGACATCTTAAAACAGGCAACGCTCAACATTCAGGCCGACGACACTACACAAAGCTTGTACACACAATTAGCCAATCTGGGCGCGGAAACATTGCTAAATTCACTCGACGAAATTGCCGCTGGTAAATTAACACCGCAGGCTCAACAACAAGATGGAGTTAGTTATGCGAATAAAATTACCAAAGAAGAAGCACGCATTAATTGGCAACTGCATGCCCAACAAATTGATCGCATGATTCGTGCATTTAACCCAAAACCGGCTGCATTTACCACCATCAATCACCGGCGCTTACGCTTGTGGAAAGCAGAAGTGATTTTGGAAGCAGCAACAGATGCTGCTCCAGGCACGATTATCGG
>CAYWDC010000101.1:0-3394 GCA_964456955.1 uncultured Gammaproteobacteria bacterium
ATCTCGAGCTGCCTACATTCTTGCGTCGCCGTGACTAATCTCCTTTACTTTTGCTGTGATTGTTGATAAGGAAAAATCCTCTCGTTTTTTGTATGTGCCGCCACATATCATCCACTATTTGCTGGCAACATAATACTGTACTATATTCTGAGTTTACAAAACCAGTAATATAGGATATCTTGATGTAGGCATATTACATTCTATATCACTATTGTCATGCGCCTGGCAGAAAGAATAAAATACATTCAATCATTACATAATAAACCAATCGACTTGACGTTAACACGTATTGCCAAGGTGGTAAAAATATTAGGATTATTACCATTGTCATGCCCGCCGATCGTTGTTGGCGGTACCAACGGTAAAGGTTCAACGGTTGCTACTCTTGAATCTATCTATCTTGCTAACGATTATCAAGTCGGCACATTTACCTCACCGCACATTCATCAACATACCGAGTTAATTCGTATTAATGGCAATGATGTCGCTGTCGCACAATTGCAGTACGCCCTCGATATTATTGATGCAAAACGCGGCAACACATTATTGACTGAATTCGAATTCATGACACTAGCTGCTTTATGGTTATTTAAGCAAACGACATTAGACGTTATTATCCTTGAAGTAGGACTTGGCGGACAGGATGACGCAGTTAATATCGTTAATGCAGACGTTGCTGTTATTACTAACGTAGCTCTTGATCATTGTCAGTGGTTAGGGAACGATCGCGATAGTATTGGCAAAATCAAAGCGGGTATTATGCGACCCGGCAAAACTGCCATTTTGGGTGAATATAACCCTCCAGAATCGTTGTTGCAATTTGCTAAAGCACAGAAAGTTAATCTAAAACAACTTGGACAAGATTTCGATTATACCGTTAACGGCGATACCTGGACTTGGCAAGGAGGAAAGCAAACACTGAGTAGTCTACCATTACCGAACCTCATACTGACAAATGTCGCAGCAGCGATCATGGTAGTTACAACGTTAATGCCAAGATTACCGATAAATTATCTAGCGGCAACACTAAAGAAACTGTTACCGCGGTTGAATTTGCCAGGACGCCTACAAATACTGGAAAAACCCTGTATGCAAATCTTTGATGTCGCTCACAATGCTGCTGCTGCAAAGAAATTGGCAGAAAAACTAGGGAGTGTACAAGTAAAAGGTTCAACACATGCGGTTTTTAGCATGTTTACCGATAAAGATATCGATAATACTATTAAACCGTTGACAAATTTAATTGATGTTTGGCATATTGCTGAATTATTGTATTCTCGCGCTGCGCATTTAATGCAATTGCAGCAAGTATTACGTAATAATCAAATTAGTAGGGTACTTGTTTATAAAAATATCAATGCCGCATATCAAGCAACATTGAATCAAGTTGATGCCAATGATGCTGTTATTGTTTTTGGTTCATTTCAGGTGCTCAATGAAATAACGATAAGCAAATAATCTTTTCTAGGTAACATTTACTTAGCTATTGAAGCTCTTGTATCTGAGTGTAACATCTGAGTATAGCATCTGGGCTTATCCAGTAAAATTTGCACTAAATGAAAGAAGTTACCTTAGTTGTTTGAGTAGCTATTATATTGTATTATGCGTGCACTTGAATAGCCTTACTTCGTGTGCCGTAACGCTAAAAAAATGAGGGTGTAATTGAAAAAACTAAAAACGCTAATCGAACAAAACCGTCATTGGGCGCAGGACATAACGAAAAAGGACCCTAATCTTTTTGCAAGGTTAACAAAACATCAGCAGCCACAGTATCTGTGGATAGGGTGCTCAGATTCCCGGGTCCCTGCCAGTCAAATTCTAGGATTATTACCAGGCGATCTGTTTGTACACAGAAATATTGCTAATATGGTGATACACTCCGATCTGAGTTGTCTTGCTGTTTTGCAATATGCAGTGGATGTTTTAAAGGTCAGAGACATTATTGTTTGTGGTCATTACGATTGTGGTGGCATCAAAGCAGCAATGACCAATACGTCATATGGTCTAATAGATAACTGGCTTCGTCATATTCAAGACATTGAACAAAAGCATCATAATGTATTATCTTACTGTTCAGGCAAAGCGCAACAAAATGATCTTGAGCAAAATGATTTGTCACAGAAACAACATGCGCTAATGTGTGAGCTAAATGCTATTGAACAAGCCATTAATCTAACAAGAACCTCATTTGTTCAAGACGCCTGGAATAAAGGCATAAGTTTAGCCGTACACGCGGTAATCTATTCTGTTTCTACGGGCTTATTAAAACAACTTGCTTTTGCTATTGAATCATCGCAGCAAATTAAAGACTTTTATGCTCAAGCACTTGACGATATCAGAAATAATAATAAAGCATAATTAAGATAGTTCGCATTAAGTTAATATGAATCACACTGTTTTTAATTCATGTTATTTCCCAATAAAATAACCTTTACCGAATGATTTTCCAGTTTTTATTCATAAACTGACTAATCACAAATAATCAATGTAGCATTGCTGTATTATACGGTATTCCTCCACCAACGGTCTCTCGCTGTACACCACAGAGGAAGTGCCATAAGGCATCAGCCGCTTTATTTGCTGCAGCACTGGCTTTTACTTTTTCCGCTGACGGTAATTTTTCCATTAACTCGGCCGTTTCTTGCGAATGCCATTCATCGGCTTCAATGTGTACCTTAAAAAACTTGATCGCGGCTTCCGTCTCAATGCCATAAAAATCTTTCAATCCTTTCATCTTTGATTTTGCTACTTCTGGCACTTGTCGTTCGTAGGCATACAGTGCACCAAGGCCTTCAGCATATGATGACCTTGCCAATGATAAAAAGACATTCACCAAAACCTTCGTTTCTGGTAACAAAGCCGCAGTTTTTACTTCATCGCGCGTTTTGCCAACTGCTTCGGCAAAACGTAGCCACAATTCTGGATGGTTTTCTGCACCATGCTCTTCATCGATCAAGTTATCTAGTAAAATTTGTCGTGTTGGTAAATCATTACAATTTGAATGCGTCGCGCTCACATAACGCGGGAATGCGTCAACATGATGGAAGTACTGTTGTGCATAGAAACCCAGGTGTGCTTTATTCAGTTTTCCTTCACTCCAATAGTGTTTGTAAAAAGGATGATTGAGTAACTGTTTTGTATCCAATTCTTGATTGAGTGTTGCTAAATAAGTCATGCTTTTCTCCTCACCAGTAAATAAAATGAAGCTAGTATTTGCCTACCACAGACACCACTGCTTCGGCATCAAGCCGCCTCTGCATTGCTACTGCGCGGACATTATATTCTACCTGATGCACACGGATGTAGTCTATCCCTTGTGCAAATAAATCGATTGTGCTAATCGCCGTTTCCAGATCACGTTGCACCGCTGGCATATTAGTGATTACTGTGTGAA
>CAYWDC010000102.1:0-3341 GCA_964456955.1 uncultured Gammaproteobacteria bacterium
GTATTAAAAGTCAATAAATAAATGTCATACGCCTCATTGTACAAACACATCGGTTATCAATTCAAAAAAGAAAATCTGCTTAGTCAGGGGTTGACACATCGTAGTATTGGCGCCAATAACAATGAACGTCTCGAATATCTCGGTGACGCCATTGTTAATTTTGTTATTGCCGAAACCTTATTTACACGCTTTCCAAAAACACCAGAAGGACAGCTGAGTCGCATGCGTGCTAATTTAGTGAACAAAGAAACATTGGCACAGATCGCCAAACAGCTACATTTAGATGGTCATATACGCTTAGGCAGTGGTGAATTAAAAAGCGGTGGCTATCGACGTGAATCAATACTTGCCGATACGCTAGAAGCCTTAATTGCTGCCATTTACCTCGACGCCGACGTAGAGACTTGCAAAAATAGAATCTTAGATTGGTTTGCAGAAAAACTGGCAGACACTTCCACCAATACTACCAATAAAGATGCGAAAACCGAGTTGCAAGAATTCTTACAAGCACGGCAACTACCTTTACCAGAGTATCAAATTATTAGTATTGTCGGCAAAGATCATCAACAGATTTTTCATGTCAGCTGTCAAATATCCGGATTAACTTTTCGTGGTAATGGACAAGGCGAGAGTCGACGTCGTGCCGAACAAATGGCTGCTGCACAACTACTAGCAGAATTAAACAATGAGTGACGCCACCCGCTGCGGCTATATCGCCATTATTGGCAAACCCAACGTCGGCAAATCGACTTTCCTTAACCATATTCTAGGGAGGAAAATTAGCATCACCTCGCGTAAACCACAAACCACACGCCAACAAATTCTTGGCATAAAAACCAATAATGCTGTGCAGGCCATTTACGTCGACACACCCGGCCTGCAACAACAACATAAAAATGCATTGAATCACTACATGAATCATGTCGCGACGGCTGCCATCGATGACGTCGATGTGATTGTTTTTATGGTGGCTGTTCAACAATGGCAAAAAACAGACGATGTAATCTTAGAAAAAATTAAATCGACTAAGCTACCATTAATTCTTGTTATCAATAAAATTGATAGGCTTCCCAATAAACAGATGCTATTACCACTCATCGAAACCTATCAACAACGTGCTAATTTCGACGCAGTTATACCACTTTATGCAAAATCTAACCATGATGTCAGCAGCATAGAACACGTCATTACGCATTTTCTACCGATAAGAAAACCACTATTCCCACCTGACCAAATGACCGACCGCAGCCAGCATTTTCTTATTACGGAAATTGTCAGAGAGAAAATTATGCGTCTTACGGGCAATGAAGTCCCTTACTCAATTGCCCTTGATCTAGAAGAATACCAACAAAGGCAGCATATCATACATATTGGTTTACTGATTATTGTTGCTAAGCAAGGACAAAAAGCCATTATCATTGGTAATAAAGGCGACCGCTTAAAAGAAATCGGACGGCAAGCACGATTAGAACTGGAAAATAGGCTGCGAAGTAAAGTTTTTTTACGCTTATGGGTCAAAGTACGCCAAGATTGGGTAAACGATGAACATGTATTACGCAACTTAGGCTATCATGCGTAATACGTTTGCTTTACAACCGGCGATTGTTTTGCACCGTCGTCCCTATCGCGATACCAGTTTACTGATAGAATTCTTCACTCTCAACAATGGACGTATCAGCACCATCGCCAAGGGGGCAAAACGTAGCAGATCACGGCTACATAGCAGTTTACAAAGTTTTCAACCACTGTTGATTGCCTATCGAGGCAAACGTGAATTACAGACATTGACCCAAGTAGAATTGCAAAGCCCCTGCACTCATATCAATGGTGTTTATCTGATATGGGCGTTTTATATTAATGAATTATTATTTCGTTTGTTAGCGAAGCAAGATCCTTATCCACAACTTTTTAATCACTATATGCAATTATTACGTAGTCTAGCGGAAAATACCGTTACCGAAAAACACCTACGCTTATTCGAGTACGATCTGCTGACAGAATTAGGTTACGGATTACAACTACATCACGACACTAACCAGCAGGCACTTGATGCCAATAGCTATTACCATGTTACCCCTCAACAAGCGCCACAAAAAATCAATATCACCGTATCCAACGCCCAGATTTACCCAGGTAGTAGCTTATTAGCCCTGCGATCGCGTAAATTAACCGAGGAAAATGCCTTGACCGATGCAAAACGATTATTGCGCCAGGCATTACAGTATTTACTCGGCGATCAGCCAGTAAAAAGTCGAGAATTACTGATATGAATTGGCAGTTACAATCATTACCTTTTAAAAGACCAATCGATGTGATTCATGTATGGCAAGTCGACCTCGACCAATTAGATGATCAGTCTGCCTTACTGAGCGATGCAGAGCGTCAATATATGCAAAAAATGCCGATTACGGTGCATCGTCGACGCTTTATCAATGCACGTGGTATATTAAGACGATTGTTACAAAATTACTTAAATATAACACCAACCATGATCCCGTTAGAAAAAACCGCACGAGGCAAACTCTACTTAGGCAAAGAGAAACAGATAAAATTTAACTTGTCGCATTCTAAAAACATCGCCATTTTTGGCTTCAATAATCATGGTGAAATCGGTATCGACATTGAAGTCAAAAGACAATTAACGCATATAACAACTATTGCCGCAAGAATGTTTTCTGCCATTGAGCGTCAATATCTATCGACAACAAACGACGAAAATGAGATTATTAACAGGTTTCTTACTGTATGGACGCGTAAAGAAGCAATTATTAAAGCAACCGGTGATGGTTTAGCGGCACCAATAAGCACCATAACCACCACTTTAAAAAATGGCATGATCAATACAATGATTGATTATGTAAAACATTTAAATTTAAATTTGATTGATCTACCGAAGATAGACCATTGCTTTGCAGCGCTTGCTGCCAAGACGACAAAACAATATGTGCACTGCTTAAAATTAACGTTATAAGCAATGTCACAACACCACTAATAACATGCTGACTCATGATTGGTAGTGAAAAATAACTCCCCGGCCTAGGCTCGTGGCAAAGCAACACCTTGTTGTCCTTGATATTTGCCACCCCGATCCTTGTAAGAAATTTCGCATACCTCATCCGACTGATAAAATAACATTTGCGCCACCCCTTCGTTGGCATAAATCTTTGCTGGCAAGGGTGTGGTATTAGAAAATTCCAATGTGACATGCCCTTCCCATTCTGGTTCCAGCGGCGTTACGTTGACGATAATGCCACAACGCGCATAGGTTGATTTGCCTAAACAAACCGTTAAAACATCGCGGGGAATACGAAAATATTCGATGGTACGCGCTAAAGCAAAGG
>CAYWDC010000103.1:0-3280 GCA_964456955.1 uncultured Gammaproteobacteria bacterium
GGGTTGCACCGTGTCCCAAAGATTAAGTTGTGGATAGAGTTCTCTTCCCAAACCTTCGATATTAAGCAAGGTTTTTTGCAATAATATTAATTGCGGTTGCACTTCCATGTTAAAACGCCGCGTAGTCTGGAACAAGCGTAACAACAATTGTGCAAAAGAGATTTCACTGAGAGGCTTCTGAAAAATCGGCTCAAAAACGGTACGAATAGCGGTGGTAAATTCCTCCACATCGGTATCTGCTGGAACCCAATTTGATGCCACATGCAATTCGGCGATACGACGATAATCCTGCTTAAAAAAAGCAAGAAAATTCTCAGCAACATAATATTGATCGCTCGGTGACAGTGTACCCATGATGCCAAAATCAATGGCACAATAGCGTGGGTTTTTTGGATCGTTACTATCAACTAATATATTACCCGGATGCATATCCGCGTGAAAAAAGCGATCACGAAACACCTGGGTCATAAAAATTTCCACACCGTAACGTGCGAGTTTTTGCAAATCAACCTGTTGTTCCTTTAGCGTGTCAACTGCAGAAATGCGTGTGCCGTAAACGCGTTCGAGCACCAAAATATTCTTGTGGGTATAGTCAAAATAAACCTTAGGCACGTAAATCATCGGTGAATCAGAAAAGTTACGCCGCAACAATGCCGCATTTGCTCCTTCGCACCGCATGTCAAGTTCATCGAAAAGGGTTTTTTCAAATTCAGCAACGACTTCCGATGGACGCAAGCGCTTGCTATACTTCGATAAACATTTTAACCATCTTGCACGGCTATATAAAAATTTTATGTCCTTACGTATCACGCGTTTGATGTGGGGACGCAAAATCTTCACCACAACATCTTCACCATCTGGCAAAATGGCTGCATGTACTTGTGCTACTGATGCCGATGCCAATGGCACCGGTGAAAAATCTTTGAAAACCTGATTGAGCGGCTGCTGGTAGGTTTGTTCAACGATTGCTATCGCCTGCTCGCTAGAAAAAGGAGACACTTGATCCTGCAATTTTGCTAATTCTAAGGCAATATCATCGGGCAGTAAGTCACGGCGTGTCGACAGGATTTGTCCAAACTTAACGAAGATTGGCCCTAGCGTTTCCAATGCCAGGCGTAATCGTTCGCCACGCGTATAGCGGTTGCTGATAAACCAACATCGTGGATTAATATAGGCTAAAAACGTGATGGCAAAAAACCAACGACGATATGTAAATAAGCTGTCGAGACGATAGCGTGCACAGATGCGTGCGATCCTTACAGTACGTAACAAACTCATGTCACTACAGCTGTTGACAAGCGTTTGATGCGTGCAGCTAGTTTGTCAACATCGCGATTCAGCTCGCGCAGAGCAGCAGTAAAATCTATAAACCGCAAGCGTGATGGTAACAGATTTTTTTCTTCTTCAAGGTAATCTTTCATATTTGACTGTAAACTGGTACTCGCTTGGATTAACCATTTGCCCGTCACACGTGCGGTCTGTCCAATTTTGAAGGCGAACGCATCACCAACAATCCGTTCAAGTTGTGCTTCCCAATCAATGTCCAGTTTGATAAACAATGTCTTAAATGCTTCCACTACCTGCATATCACCAGAAACCGTTAGATCTTTAGCGACTTTTGCCTTGCTCAAACCCAGTCGCGCGATCGCCGCCAATGGACCAGCAATGCGCGCATCAACTGCATGATCGCAATTAGAAAGCACGCGAACGTGCTGATTTTCAAATAGCCAATAAAATCTTAGCCGTACATCAGTAAGCTCCAACGCAATAATGTTGTCTTCGAGCACTTGCAACCGCCCCATACTCTCTGCATCACGAGCAAGTATAAAATTGACAAGTGTCTCTATACTATAATAGACGGTTGTTTCGAACATGGCACACCTTGGATCACGAATAACGGTTATTCAATGAGACGATTATACTGATTTCGTGCGTTTGCGGGAATCACTAATCGTCACTATGTCTTATGGCCAATATGTAATGCGACGATACCATGAGTAAGATTATGATAATTAACCTCGTCGAAACCCGCTGTTTGCATCATGGTTTTTAAGATTTGTTGATCAGGATGCATACGGATGGATTCGACCAGGTATTGATAGCTGGCTTCGTCCTTAGCGATAAATTTACCGATTTTGGGAAGCAACTTGAACGAGTACGCATCATAGGTTTTGTTTACCCATGCCGACGTTGGCTTGGAAAACTCGAGAATTAAAACCCGGCCACCCACTTTGGTAACACGATACATCTCCTTTAAGGCTAACTGCTGATCGGTCACGTTGCGCAAACCAAAGGCGATGCTGACACAATCAAAGCTAGCATCAGAAAAAGGCAAGCATTCTGCATTTGCCTGCACGAATGTAACTTGACTAACACTGCCCCGATCAATGGAACGATCATGCGCTGTTATAAGCATTGAGTGATTAATGTCAGCTAAGACAACGCGACCACTTTCACCAACGAGTGCGGAAAACTTTTCCGCCAAATCACCGGTGCCACCGGCAAGATCTAATACCAATTGCCCTTTACGCACGCCACTTTTATCAATGGCAAAGCGTTTCCATAGGCGATGCATACCGAATGACAATAAATCATTCATTAAGTCATATTTACTCGCTACCGAATCAAATACCTCGGCAACCCTTGCAGTTTTTTCTTGCGCAGAGACTGATTGATAACCAAAGTAGGTTTTGTCGGTGTCCATTATAAAATATAACGGCGGAGATCTTCATCTTTTACCAATTCCGCAAGACGCGTATCGACATACTGAGCATCGATGAGGATGGTTTTATCTTGATGCTCAGACGCATTGTAGGAAACGTCTTCCATTAACCGCTCAATGACCGTATATAAACGTCGTGCACCGATGTTTTCCCCGCTCTCATTAACCTGCCAAGCGACTTCTGCCATACGCTGAATCGCCTCATCGGCAAATTCAATGTTGACAGCTTCGGTGTTCAATAACGCCTTGTATTGTTCAACTAAACAAGCCTTTGGTTCAGTAAGAATGCGTTTAAAATCATCAACAGAAAGGGCCTTAAGTTCTACGCGTATCGGCAAACGTCCTTGCAACTCGGCAACCAAATCAGACGGTTTTGCATAGTGGAATGCTCCAGAAGCGATAAATAAAATATGATCCGTTTTGATCATGCCATACTTGGTATTAACGGTGCAACCTTCAACCAATGGCAATAGATCACGCTGCACACCTTCACGGGAAACGTCAGCGCCACCACGCTGTGCACTCTTTGCCACCTTATCAATTTCATCGAGGAAAACC
>CAYWDC010000104.1:0-3195 GCA_964456955.1 uncultured Gammaproteobacteria bacterium
CTAACGTTCTCTGAGATGGGACCTGCTTTACCCCCACAAACATCGATAAGTAACTGCGTCGCGCGCTGCATAGCTGTGATGGTAATACTGGGGTCAACACCACGTTCAAAGCGATGCGATGCATCTGTATGCAAACCATAACGACGTGCTTTACCCATAATTGCTAATGGCACAAAGAACGCACTTTCCAAGAGAATATCTTGTGTGGTATTACTGACTGCGCTGTGCATCCCTCCCATGATACCAGCAACTGCAACCGGCGCATCAACATCAGCAATGACCAATGTATCAGACCGTAAAGCAATTTTAGTCTCATCAATCAGTGTCATGGTTTCATTGTTCTTCGCATAGCGAACAATAATCTCTTGATTTAACTTTGCCAAATCAAAAGCATGTAAAGGTTGTCCTAACTCCAACATAACATAATTCGTCACATCAACGACGGAATTAACACTACGCATTCCTGAGCGTTGCAATTTTTGTTGTAACCATAATGGTGTACTAGCATTGATATCGATACCGCGCAGGATACGACTACAATAGCGTGGCACGGCTTCACTTGCAGTAACGTTGATCTTAAAACTATCGTTAATCGTTGCTACCACTGGCTTGATAGCAATCTTTTTAAGCGGAACGCTATTAATCACGCTAAGTTCTCGTGCTAACCCAATAATGCTAAAGCAATCTCCACGATTGGGGGTGATATTAAGGTCAATAACCTCATCATCCAGCCGTAAATAGTCATGTACATTGATGCCTAATGGCGCATTGTTTGGTAACTTCATGATACCGTTTGCTTCATCAGCCAAACCCAATTCCTTGGCGGAACAAATCATGCCTTGAGAAACAACACCACGTAATGTTGCTTTTTTGATTTTTAGATTACCGGGTAAAACTGCACCAACTATTGCTAATGGCACCTTAATACCAACTGCAACGTTTTTCGCGCCACATACGATCTGCCAATCTTGCGTACCTGCATTAACCGTACATACTTGTAACCTTTCAGCATTTTCATGCGGTGCTATTGCTATGATTTTGGCAACAACCACACCGCTAAATTCAGCAGCAACCGTGTTATGACCATCGACTTCAAGTCCAGATCGAGTGAATTGCTCACACAACTCGGTGATAGTGCTGTCAACGTGCACCCATTCTAATAGCCAGTTTTTGCTAATTTTCATTTACTATACTTAATTATTAAGAAAACTGTTGCAAAAAACGCACATCGCTAGCGAATAGTAAACGCAAATCACTAATACCATAACGCAGCATCGACAAGCGATCCATACCGCAACCGAATGCCCAACCGGTATATTTTTCGCTATCTATCCCTACTGCTTCGAGTACATTTGGATGCACCATGCCGCAACCCAATACTTCTAACCATTTGCCGCAAAGTAGATGTGCCTTGTCAGTCAAACGAATATCGACCTCTGCCGATGGTTCAGTAAAGGGAAAATAGGATGGACGTAGCCGCATCTGCACATCTTGCTCGAAGAAGTTACGCATAAACATTTGCAAGATACTTTTTAAATTGGCAAAGCTGACATTCTCACCAACCATAAAACCTTCAACTTGATTGAACATAGGGGTATGTGTTGGATCAGAATCACTACGGTAGACTCTACCCGGCGCAATAATACGTAATGGCGGCCGTTTACCCTGCATATGACGAATTTGCACCGAAGAAGTATGGGTACGCAAAACTTTCCCATCAGCAAAATAAAACGTATCCTGCATATCACGTGCGGGATGGTGTTCTGGCATGTTAAGTGCAGTAAAGTTATGAAATTGGTCTTCTATTTCCGGGCCATTAGCCACTGAAAAGCCAATACTCAGAAAAAAATCTTCAATGCGTTGCCGTATTTTGGTCACCGGATGCAAACTACCACGACTCTGTGTGCGTCCTGGCAAAGTCACATCGATGGCCTCACTTGACAATTGCACCGCTAATTTAGCTCTTTTCAATGCATCAGTTTTTCGTTGAGCTATTTGCAGCACCTGTTGTTTGGCATGATTGATTCTTTTGCCAACCTGTTTACGCTCATCTGATGGTAGATTTTTAAGCTCCTGCAGCAGTGCTGTCAGTCTGCCGTTCTTACCCAAAAATCGTGCGCGGACTTGCTGTAATATCAGCAAATCGTCAACATCGGCGAATGCTTTTTCAGCTTGTGCAATGAGACTATCTAAATCATCCATCGCGCGTTAGTTCTAGACATTCTAGCTTGTAGCAAGTGTCGCTTTTGCTTGCTTCACCAATGCGGCAAAACTTTCCTTTTCCTGCATTGCCAGATCAGCAAGCATTTTACGATCGATGTCAATATTTGCCTTGTGCAAACCGTTAATTAAAGTGCTATAGCTCATACCACATTCTCGGGCACCGGCATTGATACGTACAATCCATAGAGCACGAAATACCCGCTTCTTATTGCGGCGATCACGATAAGCATACTGTCCCGCTTTAATTACTGCTTGTTTAGCAACACGAAACACGCGACTACGTGCACCACGATAACCTTTTGCTGCTGCTAATATTTTTTTATGCCGCGCTCTAGCGGTAACACCACGTTTTACCCTCGCCATTACCTATGCTCCTATTGTCCTGCTAACATTCTATTGATAGATTTAGCATCACTGTGTCGAATGCTACTCATACTACGCAAGCGACGCATGCGCTTCGTGCTTTTCTTTGTCAGGATATGATTACGATTGGCTTGGCGGTGTTTATAAGCACCACCTGCTATTTTCTTAAAGCGCTTGGCTGCGCCTCGACTTGTCTTTAATTTTGGCATCCTTATACTCCAGATCGGCAAAACAGAGCGACTATTTTACCTAGTTTAACTGCAACCTACTAACTCGTCGTTACTTATGTTTTTTTGGACCAATCACCATCACCATTTGCCGACCTTCTATCTTTGGAAACTGCTCAACCGTTCCATACGGTGCAAGGTCTGCTTTTACTCGGTCCAGTAATTCCGTACCGAGTTCTTGGTGTGCCATTTCACGTCCGCGAAAACGCAAAGTGACTTTAGCTTTATCACCATCTGTAAGGAAACGTACCAGGTTGCGTAGTTTTACCTGATAATCTCCCTCGCCGGTCGCCGGTCGAAACTTAATTTCCTTAATTTGAATTCGCTTCTGCTTTTTCTTAGCAATTTGTTGTTGCTTTTTCTTTTCAAAAATAAACCTACC
>CAYWDC010000105.1:0-659 GCA_964456955.1 uncultured Gammaproteobacteria bacterium
AATAAACACCCCCCACGCCAACGCGGCGGCTGGTTGTGATAAATGGGGAGCCAAAAAAATTGCCGGCGCAATGACTGCTAGGTTTAACCAGACCGGGGTAAAGGCTGACGGCGCAAGACGCTGATAAGTATTTAAAATGCACCCAGCAAAAGCGGTCAATGAAATCCAGAAAATGTAAGGAAAGGTAATACGTAACGTCTCCGTTGCCAGCACAAAACGACGGCTATCATGTGTAAAACCTGGGGAAAATAGCATAATCAATAACGGTGCAAAAAGAATACCAACGAGTGTTAAAGCCAGCAAAACAGTGATTAGGATACTGGCGGTATCATCAATGTATTGCCGTAATTCAGCATGCGTCCGCTGTTGCTTATATTCTACCAACGCCGGCACAAACGCTTGTGAAAATGCACCTTCAGCAAATAAACGCCGCATAAAATTAGGAATTTTAAAGGCAACGAAAAAAGCGTCGGTAGTGCCCGTAGCACCAAAGGTATAAGCAATCACCATGTCTCGCACAAAACCCAAAAGACGAGAAATAAACGTTATTACAGAAAAGGTAGACGTCGATCTAAATAAGCCTTTGTGCATAAAAAAATACTATTAATTGCTAAATATTAGCATAACACAATTGTATAGCTTATAAAACCATTTAAAAT
>CAYWDC010000105.1:669-3171 GCA_964456955.1 uncultured Gammaproteobacteria bacterium
GTATTCAAAATCAAATACTTATATATTTTATGCGCTGTAAATCAAGTCTATTGACATTGCTCGTAGAAACAGGCATTATGCGCCAATGTTACACAATACGCATAAGGATAAGAACAGTGGCAAATTCTGCGCAAGCTGAAAAACGTGCTCGGCAAAACGAAAAACACCGTCGTCATAATTCTGCGCAACGATCGATGATGCGCACCTATATAAAAAAGGTGGGCACCGCAGTAGTGCAACGCAATAAAGAAGAAGCGACGCAAACATTTAAAACAGCAGCCTCTATTCTTGATAAAATGGTGTCTAAAGGCCTGATCCACAAAAATAAAGCAGCACGTCATAAGCATCGCCTAAATAATAAGATAAAAGCCTTGTAATGAGGGCATAATAATTATTTTTTTCAGGTAAACCGAAGTAGGAGAGCCATAGTTAAGGTGCTAAAGGCGATAGTTCTGCTAGTGACCAGCGTGGACGCACCTGGATAGTAAGATCATCGCTCTGGCCAGCCTGCAGTCGCTGCGCCCCAGTGTAGGCAATCATTGCCGCATTATCGGTGCAAAACTCCTGCCGCGGGTAAAAAATCCCCCCGCCTCGCTGTTGCATCAAGAACTGCAACCGCTGCCGCAACTTTTTATTCGCACTAACACCACCAGCAACCACGAGTGTGGTTAAACCGGTATGCTCTAAGGCACGTCGGCATTTTATTAACAACGTATCAACAACTGCATCCTCGAAAGCACAAGCAATTGCTGCTTTGCTAGCGTCGCTTTTATCTGATGCATTCCAAGTATTCAAAGCAAAAGTTTTTAAACCACTAAAACTAAAATCAAAACCAGCACGATTAGTCATCGGACGGGGAAAATAATATTTTTTGGCATCGCCGTCCGCCGCTAATTTTGCTAGGGCCGGTCCACCTGGATAATTCAAACCCAGTAATTTAGCCACTTTATCAAAGGCTTCTCCGGCAGCATCATCTAGTGACTCACCAAGAATGTAATAATCGCCAATCCTCTTCACTGTTACTAATAAAGTATGGCCACCAGATACCAATAATGCAACGAAAGGAAATGTTGGTTGCACTTCTTCTAGCATTGGTGCGAGCAAATGCCCTTCCATGTGGTGCACGCCAATCGCAGGGATATTAAGCGCATATGCCAAACTGCGTGCAACGGCAGCCCCGGCATGCAATGCGCCCAGCAAACCGGGGCCTGTGGTATAGGCAATACCCTGTAAATCGCTAAATTGTTTGTGTGCGATTTTCAGTACCTTTCTAACAAGCGGCACAATTTTACGACTATGATCGCGTGACGCTAATTCTGGTACCACACCGCCAAATTCATTATGCAATGTTTGTTGGCTATGCCGCTGTTGAGCCAACAAACCGCGCTTAACATCATATAGCGCTGTTGCGGTATCATCGCATGACGTTTCAATACCGAGTACTAACATATGCCTTCTTAAAAGCAGATACAGACAATTTATTTCCCTTTAGAAAAGAGGCGTAAACGGAGAGGTTTTTATTTAATCACTTTAAAGCTAGGTTTTACGCTTGGATCAGGACGTTTAACCGGTGTTTTTATTTTGCTACCGCTATCATTAGGCGTAGCTTGAGTTTCCTCTTCAAACACCATGCCATGACCATTTTCTTGTGCATAAATTGCGAGGATCGCCGAGATAGGCGCATATAATTGCGTTGCCATACCATTAAAACGGGCACTAAGCTCTAAAAAATCATTGGTAATTTGCAAATCGCGCACTGCCTCTGAGGAAATATTTAAAATAATGCGACCCTCTTCAATATATTGCCTGGGTACTTCAACGTCCTTTACTTCAGCATTAACGATAACATACGGCGTACATCTATTATCATTGATCCAATCGTAGAATGCACGTATCAGGTAAGGTTTGGTTGAAGTTAAAATCGGTGCATCCATGTACTCTCCTAACGTAGCTCTCGCTCGGCATCGGTTAAACTTTGTTGAAAACCTTGGCGCGCAAAAATTCGCTCCGCATAATCTGTAATAGCTTTCGCCGAGCTAGGTAAACTAACATTCAATGACGGCAATCGCCACAGCAACGGGGCGATATAACAATCGACTAATGAAAATTCATCATTTAAAAGGAAAGGCGCGTCGGTAAACAAAGCTCCTACTGCGACTAAGCTGTTAGTCAATTCTGAACGCGCTTCTTCCGCAAGAGTTCCATCTCCCTCTTCTATCCGATGATACAATGTCATCCAATCCCGCTGCATACAAAAAATAAACAAGCGAATTTTAGCACGCATGACCGGATAAACTGGTAATAACGGTGGGTAAGGAAAACGTTCGTCTAAGTACTCCATGATAATATTAGGCTCATAAAGTACGAGATCACGATCAACCAACGTTGGTAACGTATTGTACGGATTAATTTTGAGAATATCTTCAGGAATATGCTGTTGATCAACATCAATAATATCCGCTTCTATGCCTTTTTCAGCTAATACCAAACGCACTTGATGAG
>CAYWDC010000106.1:0-3156 GCA_964456955.1 uncultured Gammaproteobacteria bacterium
ATGTACCACGTATGAGCGTTGTCCAGCAATAGATACACGACTAACGCCCTCGACTTGCTGCATTAAAGGTTTGATAGAACGCTGAACATAATCTGTTAATTGCAAACTATCACGTTTGCTGTCGAGCACCGATATAATAATTGTCGGACTACTATCTGAATCACTTTTACTAACAGTCGGTGTTTTAATCCCAATTGGCAGTCCTTGAGTAACAGGCGACAATTTATCGCGTATATCATTCATCGCCACATTGATATCGTAGTTGTCGCGAAACGAGATTCTAATATTACTTTGACCCTGACTACTACTCGAACTAATGATATTAATGCCATTAACTCCAGAGATAGCATCTTCGATCGGGGTGGTAACATCCCGCTCAACAACCTTGGCACTGGCACCAGGATACTCGGTGGAAACACCAATTACGGGGGTATCAATGCTTGGCAATTCGCGCAATGGCAAACGTGTAAAACTAATAAGACCAATAACCACTACTACCAAGTTTAACGCAATAGTGAAAACGGGACGGTGAATACAGAACTGTGATAGATTCACGCGGTTGCCTTTTTTGCCTTAGCGATTTGCACTGAACTGCCATCGTGTATTTTTTGCTGTCCCGCAACAATTACAACATCGTCGGCAGTTAAGCCTCGCGTAATTTCAACTTTATCACCGATGCGTAGACCAATTTTTACTGGTGTTTCCACAGCGTGATTTTGTTTGATTATATAAACTTCATCGCCACTAATGCCTCGTTGCAATGCCTGCACAGGAATCATCAGTGCATTTTGCTTTTTACCAAGCGCTTGTTGCACCTTGACGAACATTCCCGGCGCTAGCTTTCCTGTGTTATTTGATACCATAGCATGTACCTCGATGGTGCGTGTTGCCTCATCGATAAATGGTGCAATATAATTGACTATGCCAAAAAAATTCTCACCGGGGATGATGTCTGAGGTGATCGCTACCGGTTGGCCAAGCTTTAACTTTGATAAATAATCTTCGGATACATGATAAGTCACTTTCAATTTGTCGATATCCACCAAGGTGGCTAAAGCATCTCTAGAAGTAACGTGTTGCCCAACACTGACTTTGCTACTACCAATAATGCCAGTAAAAGGAGCAATAATTTTCATCTTTTGTACTGTTAGTCGGTATTGATCGACAAGTGCCTGGTTTTCCTCAAGCGCCTCTTTAGTTGTATCTAACTCTTTCGGTGAGAAGGCATCCATTTTTAATAGCTTATAATTACGCTGAAAATTTTTCTGACTAAATTTTAGCTTTGCTCGGGATTGCGCTAATTGTGCTCGAGGGATCGAATCATCGAGTTGAAATAGTACACTACCTGCTGTTACGTGTTGTCCATCATTAAACTCAATATTGGTAATTTTTCCTTCAATTTCAGGACTGATTTCCACTTTCTGTATAGCGACTAGACTACCCCATACAGAAACAATTACTGGCATTGTTTGCTGTTCAACAGTGCTGGTTTCAACTATCGATGGGGGGATATCAGCAATGTGTTTTGTCGATGCTCTGCGAATAGTATAAAAAACAGCCACCGCTAATACTAAGATACTAATTACAACTGCAGCAATAATAGTCTTCGATGTGATTTTTGATCTAAATTTATTGTTAAAAAGCCTTAACTTTTTAGTAGTCACACTCAGAATTAGGTTGATTTTTTTAAGCATCTTAACTGTCTTAATGTGTTTTTATTTTACGAAAAGCAAAGTTTTTTATAATATCAAAAAATTTCATTGTAGCAAAGCTGTAAAAACTTCTATCAAAGAATCCACTACGGAAAATTAATGATACATCTGTACGGCATTAAAAATTGCGATAAAGTAAAAGAGGCTCGTGCTTATCTAGAAAAATACAACATCGATTACCAATTCCACGATTTTCATAAATAAGCACCGACAGTAGCACAACTTGATCATTGGTTGCAACAGGTCGATTGGCAACAATTAGTTAACAAACGTGGACTAACTTGGCGACGTTGATCCGAAAATGAAAAAGAAGATTTGTACAAAAGTAAAGCGATACAATTAATGAGAGCAAAACCGACCCTCATCAAGCAACCGGTATTATTAACGGATAAAAACATGATTATTGGTTTCGACCAAGATAAATATCAATCTCTGCATTGAACACCATCGTTTATCAGAGCAAACGTCTTTTGCTATCGTTTTTATCACCATATGCAGTACCACTCATCACCATGAAAGTGTCCTGGCCATATCAACCTAGTCACATCAATTAACCGTTGATGATCACTCCTTGGTTTCCAACTGTTCCTGGATGTTAACAAAAAACATAAAGAAGTAACAAAATATTGCCTTTATCATCGAGTTTGTTTACTCTCTTAACTACAAAAAATCAAGTCTAATTTATAGCTGCTATGGGAGAGGTGTCTGAGTGGTCGAAAGAGCACGCCTGGAAAGTGTGTATACGTCTATGCGTATCGCGGGTTCGAATCCCGCCCTCTCCGCCATTAAACGAAACAAATTTTCTTGATGTGTGTAGGCCCTAAGTAAAGATATTGAAACTTCGTAAGCTATACAAAAGAAAAAGTTATACCAATGAAATTATATCCTTATCTCACATATGCTGGCGTATTACCGTTCACTATTTGCTCGACTTGTTTGGCGCTCGGTATAGAAGTTATTCCATTGCTTGGTGCAACAGAGAAGATCTTGCGTGTTTATTCGCTTGTTATAATAACTTTTATGGCCGGAAGTCACTGGGGGCAACATCTCCACTTGGATAATAAATGGCGCTGTTATTTACCAATATTGAGTAATATCTTAACTATTGCACTTTGTCTTGGTTTTCTGACACTACCTTTCCAACCACTACTTGCAACGTTCGTGGCCACTTTGCTCATTTTATTGATCATCGATCAAAGGCTTTTTCAACATGGATTTATTACCAGGCAATATTTCCGCACACGTTGCCTTGTGACAGCGATCGTTATTGCGACACTTATTATTGCAGGGATCAACACGTGATAAAGATTGCCATTATCGGTGCTGGGTTATCAGGACTAACAGTAGCCAATCTTTTAAAAAAGCAAGCTGAAATTACTGTTTTTGAAAAAGCGCGTGGCGTGGGTGGACGCATGTCTACGCGTCGAGCTGAGCCCTATTTTTT
>CAYWDC010000107.1:0-3135 GCA_964456955.1 uncultured Gammaproteobacteria bacterium
GGATATGCATCAACTGCCGTAACAATTGTTCGGTTTGTTGACATAATTCCATAAATGCAGAACTACGGTGACTGATTTCCATTACCGACATCCCAGAACCATGCCAATCAAGCATTTCAGCACGTGCCATTTGTAGCACATTTTCTGGTAACATTGCAGGACCTGGAGAAAAATTAAAGATGCGTTTCATTCACTTACGCTAGATGACAAAAACCAATATAAATCTGGCCTGTAAAAACAGGAAGCCTCTACTACTATTAGCATAATTTAAGTTATTAGTTAATATCACTTCACTGACTATCCGCTTGTACATTCACAATACGTTGTATAGCAATCAACTTTTCATGCTGATGCAAACGGACTAAACGCACTCCTTGGGTATTGCGTCCAATCGTTGACACTTCTGCGGCTCGAATTCTTACCAAGGTTCCTTGATCAGTAATCAACATAATCTCTTCGTCATCACTTACTTGAACAGCGCCAACGACATTGCCATTACGCGCCGTAACTTGAATCGAAATTACCCCAGAACCACCACGCCCACTGGTTCGATATTCACTTAAAATCGTACGTTTGCCGAAACCATTTTCCGTTGCCGTTAATATTTGTCCATCTTTGCGTACCACGTTCAAAGCAATAACCCTTTGCTCTTTAGACAAGCGCATACCACGCATGCCACGTGCCGTCCGTCCCATCGGACGCACATTTTCTTCGTGCATGCGTATTACTTTACCGGCATCAGAAAACAGCATCACATCTTCGTTGCCATGAGTTAATGCGGCGCCTACCAGTTGATTGTCATCAATTAACTCTATCGCCATAATACCGCCGGCACGGGGACGTGAAAAATGGCTTAAAGCAACTTTTTTCACCGTACCATTACTAGTTGCCATAAAAACAAACTGATCATCAGAGAAGGTTTTTATCGATAAAATAGTGCTAATTTTTTCGTTGCCAGTAATTGGCAAAACATTAATTATCGGTTTACCGCGTGCAGTGCGGCTCCCTTGTGGTAATTGAAAAGTCTTTAACCAATATACTTTGCCGTGTGAGGAGAAGCAGAGAATGGTATCATGGGTATTGGCAATAATTAATTGCTCGACAAAATCTTCATCTTTCACCTTGGTAGCAGCTTTACCTTTACCACCGCGCCGTTGCGCGCGATAATCATCAAGCGGTTGTGTTTTTACATAGCCTTGATGCGATAAGGTAACCACCATATTTTCTTCGGTAATCAAATCTTCCATTGTCAAATCACGTTTGCCATCGACGATTTTTGTGCGCCTGGGATCGGCAAATTGTTGTTTTGCCGCGATTAACTCTTCTTTGATTACTGTCGTTAAGCGCTGTGTATCTTCTAAGATCGCCAGTAACGTTTTAATATTCTCAATAACACTTTGATATTCTTGGAGGATTTTTTCTTGCTCGAGTCCGGTCAATCGATGCAATTTCAAATCTAAAATCGCCTGTGCTTGTGTCGGCGACAAAACATAATGCTGCTGATGAAAACCATATTCCGATGACAAGTCCTGTGGACGACACACATTGGCACCGGCTTGTTGTAACATATCGGTAACCATTCCCGCTTCCCAAGCTTGTGCCAGTAACTTGGTTTTTGCCTCGTTAGGATTGGCCGAAGTTTTGATGAGTTCAATGGCTAAATCGATATTTACCAAGGCAACGCCTAGACCTTCTAACACATGGGCACGTTCACGCGCCTTGCGTAACTCATAGATGCTACGCCGAGTAACCACCTCACGGCGATGACGAATAAATGCCTGCAAGATTTGTTTCAGATTCAGCAAGCGTGGTTGACCAGCATCCAAAGCAACTAGATTAATACCAAATACGCTTTGCATTGACGTTTGTGCATACAGATTATTGAGGACGACTTCAGCAACTTCGCCCTTACGTAGTTCAATCACCATGCGCATGCCGTCTTTATCGGACTCATCACGCAATGCTGCAATGCCTTCAATGCGTTTGTTTTTTACCAATTCAGCAATTTTTTCCAATAACCTCGCTTTATTCACTTGGTAGGGTAATTCAGTAACAATAATACTGTCCTTACCCGTTTTTTCATTCGTTTCAATCGTTGCTTGCGCACGAATATAAATACGCCCCCTACCGGTACGGTAAGCCTGCACAATACCATCCTTGCCATTAATAACCCCAGCAGTAGGAAAATCTGGGCCTGGGATATGCTGTAACAATTGCTCGATGGATAAATCACTCTTCTCAATCAATGCCACACAAGCATCGATCACTTCACCAAGATTGTGCGGTGGTATATTGGTCGCCATGCCCACTGCAATACCCGAAGAACCGTTGAGCAATAAATTCGGTATTCGCGTTGGTAACACGCTCGGCATAACTTCCGAACTGTCGTAGTTAGGCACAAAATCAACTGTTTCTTTATCCAAATCGGCTAGCATTGCATGGGCTAATTTGGTCATGCGTACTTCGGTATAACGCATTGCTGCAGCACTATCACCGTCAACTGAACCAAAGTTACCTTGCCCATCGATTAATACATTACGCATCGAAAATGGTTGTGCCATACGGACGATAGTATCATAGACCGCGGTATCACCATGTGGATGATACTTACCGATGACATCACCCACTATCCGCGCTGATTTTTTATAGGGTTTATTCCAATCGTTACTCAATGTATGCATCGCATAAAGCGCACGTCGATGTACCGGCTTTAAGCCATCACGCACGTCGGGTAACGCACGTCCGACGATGACACTCATAGAATAATCGAGGTAAGACTGTTTAAGCTCTTGTTCGAGGGTAATAGGGATTATTTCACGCGCTACATCAGACATTTTTTCATCTATTTGTTATGGGGTTTTTTAACGAAAATTACATATCTTATACTAACATAAAAGCAGCATTTTACCCAGAAAAATCAGTGTTTGTTGCAGAATTTTACTATTGAATTCAAAATGTTATAATAATCTGATGAATAATGTTGATACCACGGAAATTGCCAAGTTCGATGCCGCCGCTGCGCAATGGTGGGATCCACATGGTAAATTTAAAACCCTACACCAGATCAATCCACTACGTTTGGATTTTATCGAACAACGAACTGATTTACAAGGTAAAAAGGTCCTTGATATCGGC
>CAYWDC010000108.1:0-3122 GCA_964456955.1 uncultured Gammaproteobacteria bacterium
CGACTTGTTGACAGCGTAATTGTCTTAATTGAGCATAGCTTAATAACATTGCCTGGGATCAACAAATCACAAATTAAGCATATTTATTCACATCCGCAAGCATTGAAACAGTGTTGTGAATATCTACAAACCCACTTTCCCCATTGTGAATTGATCCCGTGGGCTGATACCGCGCAAGCAGCAATTGATCTCGCTGCAGGAAAATTAGCCGATGACAGTGCGGTGATTGCGCATGCGCGCTGTGCGGAAACAAATAAGTTACAGCTACTAGAGGAAAAAATTCAAGACTTGCAGGATAACGAAACATTGTTTTTAGTCATCAAGGCGCATGCTAGCAAATGAAAAATAACCCCATCGGTATCATAGGCTATGGTCGCTTTGGTCGAATCATGTGGCATTTATTAGCGCCGGAACATGCGTTGTTGTTCCATGATGCTGATACTAAGCTGCATCATGAAGCAGCATTTAAACCCTTAGATGAAATTGTGCAATTACCAACGTTGGTGTTAGCCGTGCCGATTAGCCGCATCGAATCGGTATTGCAGCAAATGCGGCCACATCTAAAAGCAAAAACAATAATCGATGTTTGTTCGGTAAAGCAATATCCAACACAATTAATGTTAAAGCATTTACCAAAAGATACACAAATCATCGCGACACATCCAATGTTTGGTCCTGATTCCTATTATAGTCATCAACGTAAAAACATGATGATGTATCCAGTTAGAGCCAAGGCTAAACTGTTTCAGCAGTGGCATGATTACTTTATGCGTAAAAACATTGATATTAGCATAATGACACCGGAACAGCACGATGAAGAGGTTGCCTTCTCACAAAATCTAACCCATTTTCTTGGCAGGGTCTTAGGAGAATTAACACTACCAGATTCTGCCATTGCGACAGCGGGCTATAACAGTTTACAAAAAATAGTACAGCAAACCTGTAATGACAGTTGGCAACTATTCGATGATATGATGCAGTATAATATGTATAGTAAGAAAATGATGGCACAATTATCTGCTGCCAGTGATAAAATTATCAAAAGACTTGGGATAAGTGACGGAGAAAGCAGAGATGGCGAGTAACTCTTTCGGTAACCTGTTGCGCATTACTACCTGGGGAGAGTCACATGGTAAGGGTATTGGTGTGGTCATCGACGGTTGTCCTGCAGGTTTGCCGCTTAGTACCGATGATATCAACGTAGACTTACGGCGGCGTGCCCCCGCCGGTAATAATCCTTACACCACACCGCGCAAGGAGCAAGATCAGGGTGAAATTTTCTCTGGTGTTTTTGAAGGAAAAACAACCGGCGCACCGATTGCCATTATCATTCCGAATCAGAATGCTGATTCTAGTAAATATGAACCTATTAAAAACATTTTACGTCCCGGACATGCGAATTTTACTTACCTTGAAAAATATGGTTGTTTTGATTACCGTGGTGGAGGGCGAGCATCCGCTCGAGAAACAGCTTGTCGCGTTGCCGCCGGTGCCGTCGCTAAGAAATTGCTCATGCACTATAAAGTTGATGTCGTTGCTTATATAAAAGCTATCGGCAACGTGACGATGAACAAAGCATTTGCTGATTTATCTACTTTAAAACAGCAGCGTGATATGAGTCCGGTTTATTGTCCTGAAACGATAACGGCAAACGCCATGATGGAGTCAATTGCCAATGCAAAGGAAAACGGTGACTCACTTGGTGGTGTGGTTGAATTTGCAACCGCTGGTTTGCCAATTGGCTTAGGTGACCCTATTTATGAAAAATTAGAGGCTAACCTTGCTAAAGCGATGATGAGTTTACCGGCAACCAAGGGTTTTGCTATTGGTGAAGGTTTTAACGCCAGCCGTATGCAAGGTGCAGAACATAATGACGCGTTTTACACTGAGGCAGGAGCAACAAAGTTGAGCAGTAATAATGCGGGTGGCACTTTGGGTGGTATCAGTACGGGTGAAGTGTTGCGTGGACAAGTTGCTTTTAAGCCGACATCCAGCATTAAGAAATCACAGCAATCCGTCAATTTGCAAGGTGATCAGCAGGACTTTAAATTACCGGAAGGTTCTCGCCACGATCCCTGTGTGGCCATTCGCGCCGTACCAGTTATTGAAGCGATGTTAGCGTTAACTTTAGCCGATGCATTGCTGCTGAATCGCAGTGCAAAACTTTAGTATATAGCGGTGCAGCGTATTACATTAACACATAGTAACGCTACGTGTAATATATTCATCGGTCCTGAGTTGCTCGATGACAAACAACTATTTTCTGGTCTGCTATCGCTCGCCAATTACTTTATTATCGTTAGCGATGAAAATGTAGCATCGTTATATGCTACACCTTTATTATCCTATTTTAAGACCAAAAAATGTGATCTTATTACCATACCTGCAGGTGAGAAAAGTAAAAACCGTGTAGTGAAACAGCAAATTGAAGACCAAATGCTCAGTTTAGGCTGTGGCCGGGATACTGCTATTATTGCTGTCGGTGGTGGTGTTATCACCGATCTCGCCGGTTATGTTGCAGCTACTTATTGTCGTGGTATTCCTTCCCTGTATATACCGACCACACTACTGGCCATGGTCGATGCGGCAATTGGCGGTAAAACAGGAGTTAATACACGATTTGGCAAAAACTTAATTGGTAGTTTTTATCAACCCAAGCATATTTTTTGTGATCTTAATGTATTGCGAACGTTATGTCATGATGAGTTTGCCAATGGTTTAGTTGAAACGCTCAAGCATGCCTTGATCGTCGATAACAATTTTTTTCATCAATTGACGCCTTTGCTCGATAAATTAAATACGCAACACTCATTGAATGTGGAAGAACTGGAACTTCTTATTACACGCAGCTGTCAGATAAAATGTGACATTGTTGCTAAAGACGAGCACGAGCGTAATGGATTGCGCCAGTTACTTAACTTTGGCCACACCATTGCGCATGGTATCGAAGTGCTGAAGGACTATGATATTAGTCACGGACAAGCGGTTTTGGCAGGATTGTGGATTGAAAGTTGTTTGTCGCATTTATGTGGTTATTTAAGTAAAGATACTTTTGTAGTGATTACACATGCCTTAGCAAAAATCAAATTTTCTACACCATTAGCGATAACAGCATCACAGTT
>CAYWDC010000109.1:0-3067 GCA_964456955.1 uncultured Gammaproteobacteria bacterium
GAATAGCTCAGTTGGTAGAGCGCAACCTTGCCAAGGTTGAGGTCGCGAGTTCGAATCTCGTTTCCCGCTCCAAAATCAGTAAGTTACAGTCCACCTTGTATATGAAAACACGTGTTTTTATTTGAATATGGCTGGGTGGCAGAGTGGTTATGCAGCGGCCTGCAAAGCCGTGGACGCCGGTTCGATTCCGACCCCAGCCTCCAGAAAAAGCCCGGGTGGCGAAATTGGTAGACGCAAGGGACTTAAAATCCCTCGGGATAATATCCCGTGCCGGTTCGACTCCGGCCTCGGGTACCAAATAACAACAACTTAACCAATAAAATATTGCTTTTAGCTAAAATGAACATGCTTGCTATCGAAACCAGCTCTTCCAAGGGAAGTATCGCCTTGCAAGTAGGTAACCTTTTGCGGCAAGTTGTGTTAGCACAACAGCGGCAACAATTAACAGAAATTTTACCTACGATCGATAGTTTATTGTCACAGCAGCATCTGCAGGTTAGGCAGTTAGACGCATTGGTTTTTTCTGCAGGTGCAGGTAGTTTTACCGGTATTCGCATTGCCTTGGGTATTGCTCAAGGTCTAGCATTAGCTGCAGATATTCCAGTAGCTGTCGTTCCCAGCTTGCAGGCATTGGCTCAAACTGCTTGGCGCTTGCATCGCTATCAGCATGTTTTTTGCTGCATTAATGCGTATATGCAACAGATTTATGCCGCCACTTATAAGTTACATGGTGATCAACTCATGCACCCTGTGGTAACTGGCCAATTACTGTCGCCTAAAGCAGTAAGGCAATGGCGATTACCAAATTATCATGGCGTTGGTGATGCTTGGCAAGCATATGGAAACAGTCTGCAATCCAACGTTATTGATAAAACTCTATTATTTCCCGAAGCACAAGATCTGCTGACCTTACTACCAATTATAAAAATGGCCGCTATTGATGATGTGGTTGTGCATTATTTACGCGGTAAATCAGCATGGCAAAGGCCTGACTAAGCTCCATTTCGGTAATACGAGATTAATTGCTAACAACATCATATCTTGAAAGGCAACAGCTGTAGAAGTAGAATAGCGACTAGGTAACATAAGGTTCTTACTTAACAGTGAATAAAAAACCACGTAAACAACTTATTAGTAGTATTGCAACTGCCGTTAGTAAACAACAGCCAAAAAATAAAAAATCGTTATTACTGGCATTTACCCAACAATATTTAAGTTTATTATCCTATGAGGATTTGCTTGAGCGGCCTGCACTCACTGTTGCGCAGATCATTTTATCACACTGGCAATTTATACAAAGACGCAAATCGGGTGAGTCAAAGGTACACGTGTTTAATCCTACCTATGAAAAGCATGGTTGGCAATCGTCGCATACGATCATTCAGATTTCGCATGATGATATGATGTTTTTAGTTGATAGTACCTGCATGGAGATCAACCGCCAAGGCTTAGGTATTCATTTTCTGATTCACGTTGGCGGTATGAAAGTGCGCCGTGATCAACATCATAATATTACCGAAATTTTACCTCAAGGATCACAAGTTGAGGATTGTACTACCGAAGCATTAATCCACATTGAAATCGACAAACATACTGATACTCAGTTCTTAGAAGAACTTAGAGACAACCTCGAGCGTGTGCTGGCTGATGTCAAAGACTCAGTTGATGACTGGCAGGCGGTGCGTCAGAAAGTCATTAATTCGATCAAGAACTTAGAAGAAAACCCGCCTGAACTCGACATCGCTGAAATCAAGGAAAGTAGAGATTTTCTGCATTGGCTAGCAGATGATAATTTCACCCTTCTTGGTTGTCGCGATTATGATTTAGTTGGTGAGAAGGAAAACAAAGCGCTGAAAATGGTTGCTAACTCTGGGTTAGGGGTATTGCGCGATACAAACACGAGTTTAAAGTACCGTAATTTCTCCGATATGACACCAGAGGCATTAAGTCTGATGCTATCGCCACAGGTATTAATTATTGCCAAAACCAACACGCTCTCTAGCGTACATCGACCAGTTTATTCAGATTATATTGGCATCAAAAGGTTTGATAAAAATGGCAAACTTATCGGTGAGCGACGCCTCATTGGCTTGTTTACCGCCGCTGCTTATAACAGTTCGGTGAAAGCAATTCCCTATTTACGTTTAAAGGTTGCTCGTATTATGAATCATTCTGGGCTGCCAGAAAATAGTCATGCGGGCAAGGCGTTATTAAATATTTTAGAAACGTTTCCACGAGATGATTTGTTTCAGGGTACTGTCGAAGAGTTACAACAAACTGCCATGCGGATCTTCAATATACAAGAACGCAATTTGATACGCCTATTTTTACGCAAAGATATTTATGGCCGGTACGTTTCGTGTTTAACTTACCTGCCGAAACAGCGTTTTACTAATAAATTACGTAAAACCATACAAGCAATACTAGAACGGAGTCTGACGGGAAAGAAAGCCGAATATAATGCCTATTTTGGTGATTCGGTATTAGCCCGTATTCACTATATTATCCGTACTAATCCGCAAGATCAAATCGCGTATGACGCGAAAAAAATTGAACAAGAGATCATTGCCGCATCGAGTTCTTGGCATGATCAATTGCGAAAAATGCTGCTTGATTACTATGGTGAAGAACAGGGTATTGCATTATTCCATCGTTATTTTGATACATTCCCTGCCGGTTATCGCGAGCGCAATAAGGTGAATATAGCAATCGCCGATATCGAACACCTGGAACAAGTATCGGCGGTAGTACCACTAAAATTAAATCTATACATGGCCAGGAAACAGTTAATCTTTAAGATCTATTGTTATAAAGAAACAGCGCCATTATCAGATGTGATGCCAATATTTGAGAATATGGGCTTACGCGTTCTCAGAGAACATGCCATATAGACCAAAACAGACAATAAAAAGGTGAAAAAGAAAAATGATTTCTATATGCAATACACTAAGTCTAATATGAAAATGAGTAAAGCTAATTTGCAACAAGCGTTTAGGAAAATATGGTATGGCGAAGTAGAAAGTGACGGTGTCAATAAGCAAATATGATTGGCATCGATGACTTGGCG
>CAYWDC010000110.1:0-3031 GCA_964456955.1 uncultured Gammaproteobacteria bacterium
ATTTACATGCTGCTCTAGCAAAACTCGATGAACGCAGCCGCGACATCGTCAACAGTCGTTGGTTAAACAATACGAAGATAACGTTACATGAGCTTGCCACACGGCACAATGTTTCTGCGGAACGCATACGCCAACTAGAAACAAATGCCATAAAGAAACTTAGAACTACAATGGTAAGTTGATAGCAACAGGCTAATGCTAGCATCTGTGAACGTCTTATCCGAGTAAGTTTACTTTTTCACTCTAGCATATAATTCTATTTCGTAACGCATCGAATAGTATCTGTTTCCGTCATGTTTTAATTATAGTGCAGAATTTTTTGTTCAATCCACTCTTGCCAATACCCAGAAATCGTAGCCCAAGGTTATTTCACTTTCAATTTTATTTACTTTTATGCTTTTTTAGCTTACAGAACATCGAGCATCCCCACTTCGTCTTTATGTATAATTTCTATTTAGTTTAATTTGTTTACGGGTACTCCTTTTGTTTTTCAGTGTGACTTTTTCCTCTGCAGCGGTATAATATGCGCTCATAAAAAATACACAATCCGATGGTATATACTGTACAAATTAAACCCAGTGGTTACCTTCTGCTCGTCGCCGATGGTGAAACTGTGCTCCAAGCCGCCATGCGCCAAGGCTATGAATTTCCCTACAGCTGTGGAAGTGGCACCTGTGGCACCTGCATGGGGAGAGTTATCAGTGGCACCTATACCTATGGTGAGATTGAACCCTACGCACTCGATGATGTGGCTGATAGTGAAAACTCTGCCCTATTCTGCTCGCTCAAACCAACTTCGGATATGATCATTGATGTTAAAGAAGTATACGGGCCAGCATTTTTGCCGGTACGCAAAGCGCATTACACCGTCAATAAATATCACAAGCTAACCGAGCATGTTTATCAGGTTCTGTTAACTCCCAAGAATAAATCGATCGCTTATCATGCCGGACAATATATAAAAATTACTTGTAATGATGGTGTGTCATTACCATTTTCGATCGCCAATGCGCCCTGTGCCGATCGGCATTTAGAATTAGAGATTAAAACAGCAGCACACAATCCCTATACTTGCGAAATCATTGAAAAAATTAAAAACAAAAGCGTACTACAACTCAGTGGTCCGTATGGTAATATGATTTATCGTAACACACCAGATATGCCAATTATTTTCCTTGCCGGTGGCACCGGTATTGTCCCACTGCACGCCATTATCGAGCAAGCATTGGCCGAAAATGATCGCCGACAATTGCATTTGTATTGGGGTGGCAAATATGCGCACACTTTGTATCTACGTGAACAAATGGAAGTATATACTACATTATCTGAAAATTTTAGTTTTACCCCTGTAGTAAATCAAACAGATGCTTATTGGCAAGGGACAGCCGGAGTAATCCATCAGGTCGTGGAGCATCATGGTGATCTCAGTGGCTACCAAGTTTATGCAAGCGGAAAAACTGCGTTGGTCTATGCCGCATTTAATGCGTTTACTGCCAAAGGACTCAAACCACAACTACTGTTTTCAGATACATTTACGCATGTGCCTTAAGTAAATCCTAGATGACAAAACATCATCAAGTATCAATAGACTACTGTTTTCATCTTAGTGTTATCAAGGTGAATACGTCATCGATTAACGTGTTTAAAAGACAAAAACCGGTAACCTAGCATCAGCAAAAAGCCATAGCACTACTTAATCACCGACCATGATATTACTACGCACAAGTGCTGCTTGGGTTGCCGCCATCTGTCTTTAATCGGCGGCTCTTTCATTTTAGTTCCTGCAAGATTTCATCTACTGAGGTTGTGAAACTTTCTATCATGATTTCTTCATCAATGCTGGCGTCCTCATCTCATATGACGCTCATGAATATTTCTAGCTTTGTTGCCTCCTGGTTATGATGGATAATCTTTTGTCTCCTTATTACAAAGGAGCTTGCAAATTTCCTGGAACTTTCGGTTGAACTGCCCCTTGAGTATACAAAATCTAATTCCATCACCGGCAGATTAAAACATTTGTTGCGTCTCCAATCACTGTGTAAGTAGTTTTGCTTTCGGTTTTTCCTCTTCTGCTTTTAGCAATCCTCTGAGATTGGTGCTGCTTAATTCATTCCATAAATCGATGCAGTCATCGCATAAATTGACCAAAGCACTTATTGCTCCTTTTACGCATGTTCAGACCCATATTTCCTTCAGTGACCAGTGAGTAATCAGAGTAAGAAAGTACCACTTTTAACTGTTTTTTGGTGCGCATACCATTTATTTTAACCGTCTATGTCTAAAGTACGATCAAGATAATCTAGAAAATACTTTTAACCCTAAGCTTTGATAAATTAAACTGTTAAAAAAATTTTTTAACAACAAAATTACATACAGTTAGCGAACAACTTTTAAGCTTAACAAAACGTTACTTAGTATACCCAGATTGGCGTGGCTATCCCAGACACTGTATTTTTGCAATATTCCTTTTTTGCTTTTACTCAAGCAAAAAAATAATAACGCCGTGTGGGTACAAGGGCTGAGCATAATAATTAATACATTTTAGAACATAAAGGAATATTTTGCGGTTGTTTTTCCGGTAGCAATTAAAAAATTTATTATCATCGTTGCGTTAGCACCAGGCAACATTTTGCCAATTTTACTGATCGATTGCAGTGCTTCGAATATCGTGGTTATGATTCTATGGGCGTTGCAGTCATTAACGATGATAATCGTATTGAGTATATTCAGTTGCTAGCAATGTAACAAATCGATACTGGTACGCTGTTGTTAAAATTGAAAAATAAGCTGAGTAAAAAAGGCATAAATTTAATCTACCAATCATACCCTGTATCACACTACTGATAGAGCATAAATTAACTGTCTAACAACTCGGGGCACGTAGTGCATTATTTACGCTTCATCGCATCAAAGAATTCTACATTGGTTTTTGTGTGTTGCAATCGATCCAGTAAAAACTCACTAGCAACGAGATCATCCATTGGATGTAACAGTTTACGCAAGATCCAAACTTTTTGTAGTTCATCTGGTT
>CAYWDC010000111.1:0-3024 GCA_964456955.1 uncultured Gammaproteobacteria bacterium
GCGTTGTCAACGAGCTAATATTCCGTGACTGTCAACAGAATTATTAACAAAACATCCAGAAATCGATCTGCAAAACAATCAATTAGGTATTTTTGGCAAAAGGGTTAATCCGCAACAAAAGTTATCTGCTGGCGATCGCATCGAAATTTATCGTCCGCTAAGTATTGATCCGAAAATAGCTCGGCGGATTCGTGCTACCAGATATTAAAAGGGCAGTTTAAAGTCGCCGCTCCCTGAAAGCAGTTTATTCTGCTTAAATTGCAGTATGAGCTGTTTTTCAGTGTACTTTTTCCGATTAGGTTTATTGGTATAAACATAGATTAGTGGATCGGTATCGAAGGCCGGTTGAATTAATGGTGTTCCGAGAATGACAATAACCTGTTGTTTGCTCATACCTTTTCTTAATTTATTGACTTGAGTTTGTGAAATGATCTTGCCTTGTTGAATATCATGCTGGTAGTAAGGCACGATTCTGGTGCAGCCGTTTAAGTTTAGTAATAGCATTAAAAAAAAAGCGATGGTAATTAGTTTACGCATTTTGCATCCTTTATCGAATCGAGTAAAATTATACCTAAAGAATGCTATCTGCGCTACCAGAGAAATTACATGCGAAGTCCTGAGCTTAAAAGACTCGGCTTAAGGGTTACCCTGCCACGAATAAAAATCTTACACTTGCTAGAGGCAGCAAAAGAGCCGCATATGAGTGCGGAAGACGTTTATCAAGCCCTATTGCAAGCCGGTGAGAAAGTTGGCCTAGCTACCGTTTACCGAGTGTTAACACAATTTGCAGCGGCAAATTTGGTCAAGCGCCACAATTTTGCCGATGGTCGTGCGGTATATGAGCTGAATCAAAAAATTCATCACGATCATTTAGTCTGTATAAAATGTGCGAAAATACAGGAATTTGTCGATGAAATAATCGAGGCACAACAACTTAAGGTTGCTAAACAGGCCGGCTTTGCTATGACCGATCACCGTTTGATAATATATGGTGTGTGTCACACATGTCGCCAAATATAATAGGGCGGCAGAAAATTGTATTCTTAGTATGTGAAATTGTTAACAAGGATGCCGCTTTATTTTTCGATGCCATATAGGAAAAATGCTTCGATTGCCCAATTCATATTGCCGCGCGTAAAAATAGTATTACTGGTAGATAGCTATTGATTAGTTGTTTGGTAATGTTCAGGCTTTGAAAACCACCGTGCACAATTTTCCTGTTTGCAACCGCATAATGGACAGTTAATATTCACAAAGACTTGCAGGTGTTTGTGATATTGGATTACAAAATGTATTTTTTTAAAGCTGAGTCTGCTTGAGTATTCGTTAGAAAATTACTATAAAGTTCCTAATTTTTCTATTATCATGTGGCATTCATTAGTAAGGATAAAAAATTGATGCGGACCCGTTTTGCCCCCAGTCCAACAGGGTTATTACACCTTGGTGGTGCACGTACCGCATTGTTTTCATGGCTGCATGCGCGTAAATACAAGGGTGAGTTTATCTTACGCATCGAGGACACCGATCAGGAACGCTCCACCAAGGCAGCAGTTGCTGCCATTATCGATGGTATGCGTTGGTTAGGTTTGGATTATGATGAAGGTCCAATCTTTCAAATGGATCGTCTGCCGCGTTATCGTCAGGCAATTGAGAAATTACTCGATGAAGGCAAAGCCTATCGTTGTTATTGTTCTCGTGAACGCCTGCAAGCATTACATAAACACCAGATAGCAACTAAGCAAAAGCCACGTTATGATAGACATTGTCGAGAGTTAAAGCGCGTATCTGCCAACCAACCTTTTGTACTGCGTTTTAAGAATCCGACTACGGGTGTGGTTGCTTTTGACGACTTAGTGCGAGGACATATTGCATTTCAAAATAATGAACTCGATGATCTGATCATCCAGCGTAGCGATGGCACGCCAACCTATAATTTCAGCGTCGTCGTCGACGACTCGGATATGAATATCACCACAGTGATTCGTGGTGATGATCACATTAATAACACGCCACGGCAAATCAATTTGTTGCGTGCCTTGAATGCGGCATTACCGGAATATGCCCATGTACCGATGATTTTAGGCACAGACGGTAAACGCCTGTCAAAGCGACATGGTGCAATGAGCGTTACCGAGTATCGAGAAAGAGGTTTCTTAGCAGCAGCACTATTGAATTATTTAGTGCGTTTGGGTTGGTCACACGGTGATCAGGAAATCTTTGACAAAGACGAAATGATCAGTTTATTTAACATTGCCGATGTTCATCGTGCCGCGGCAACGTTTAATGCAGAAAAATTACTTTGGTTTAATCAGCATTATCTGAAAACGGAAGAGCCCGACTATATCGCCGGTTTTTTGACGGAATTGTTGCAGCGACGACATGTTGATGTTAGTCATGGTGCTAATGTCATTGCGGTAGCTAAAGCATTGCGTGAACGTAGCAAGACATTGTCGGAAATGGCGGATAAGGCGACTTGTTTTTATCGATCGGTACGGCATTATGATGAAAAAGTGGTGGCCAAGTTTTTTACCCCTGAAATTTTACCGATATTAGCATTTATTAAAATTGAACTAGCTCAATTAGATAATTGGCGAGTGGATAATATTGATGCTGTCGTACAAAGAACGCTAGCAAAATTTTCCCTAAAAATGCCGCAGTTAGCGCAGCCACTACGCGTCGCCTTAACGGGGAGCACCCAGTCACCTAGCATAGCGTTAACACTTTATTTAATGGGTCAGGAACGGGTGATGCGCGATTTGGAAAACGTCCTCGCTTACATTGGCCAGAGAGAATAATGTAACCAAATTCATGATATCGAGCTTCACGCTTGACAGTATCAACAAGCATGACTAAGATCTGCATGCTGATCCTAGGATGATGTGGGGGCTATAGCTCAGTTGGAAGAGCGCTTGCGTGGCACGCAAGAGGTCGGCGGTTCGAACCCGCCTAGCTCCAGTACTTAATTAATTATTGTGCTTCTGCTGCTGATTATATATAGGAGATTGCAATCCCTCGAATATTAAG
>CAYWDC010000112.1:0-3015 GCA_964456955.1 uncultured Gammaproteobacteria bacterium
AATAAATTGATCGAAGATGGTGCTATTGACGACATCGAAGATAACTCGTTAGAATACGTTGCTATAGTATTGGGACGTCGCCAAGCGGTAAGGCACGGGGTTTTGATCCCCGCATGCGCAGGTTCGAATCCTGCCGTCCCAGCCAAAAAAGGAAATTCAGTGCCTAATATAACTCTAATTGCCGGCAACGCAAATCCGGATTTAGCACATAATATTTCCCAGCAACTTAATACTCCTTTATGTAAAGTTACTGTTGATCGCTTTAGCGATGGCGAAATCAATATTCAGATACACGAAAATGTCCGCGGGCGCAGCGCATTTATCATCCAATCTACTTGCCAACCGGCAAACGAACACCTAATGGAACTGGTATTAATGGCCGATGCATTGCGCCGTGCATCAGTGGAGCGTATAACGGCCATCATTCCCTATTTCGGTTATGCCCGTCAAGATCGGCGTGTGCGATCGGCACGCGTACCTATCAGCGCTAAAATTGCTGCCGACATGGTGGTATCGGCTGGTATTAATCATGTAATCACTGTTGATTTACACTCTGATCAAATTCAAGGTTTTTTCGATATGCCAGTAGACAATGTATATGCTACCCCTGTTACTTTAGAAGATATTCATGCAAAAAAATTCGATGACTTAGTAGTAGTTTCACCTGATGTCGGCGGTGTCGTACGCGCCCGTGCTATTGCCAAACGTCTCCATGATGCTGATTTAGCCATCATCGATAAACGTCGCCAAAAAGCTAACGAAGCGCAAGTGATGCATATCATTGGTGATGTTAACAATCGTGACTGTATTATTGTTGACGATATCGTCGACACTGCAGGAACATTATGCATGGCAGTGAAGGCACTTAAATCTCAGGGCGCCCGTTCATTAACTGCCTACGCTACTCATCCAATCCTATCAGGTAACGCGATTAATAACATTAACAATTCCCCACTTGATGAACTCGTTGTCACCGATACCATCCCTTTAAGTTCCATAGCAAGAAGCTGTAAAAAAATTCGCCAGCTTAATATGGCTAAGTTATTTGCCCAAATTATTACTCGGATTAACGATAGGGGTTCAGTGAGCTCGATCTTTGATTAAAAAATAAATCTACTTCTGACGGTTAATTAGCTCTCATTAATATTGACTAGAATTATTTAACATAAATAAATGTAATATGCTCTCGCCACGATAAAAATGATCATAATATCGTGCAATCCGACATGATGCAGACAAATTCCCCATGCGCTGATAGAGATACGCTAACCGGTTGAGCAAAATAATATTGTTGGATGCATAGCTCAATCCTTCTTTTGCAATGTCCTCTGCTCGTTTTAACTCTTGAGGCGACAGATAATGCGCATACAGGTAATGATCAATCAACTGCATGCGGATATAAGTGCTTTCCGGCATCAAATACAGCCCCTTTTGTAACTCGACTGGATCTCGATTTTTCGAAAAATCGAGATAATTAGCATAAATCATCGAAAACGATAGTGCAGCGAATAGACCAAAAACAACGTAGCCATAAGCTGATTTGAGTAAATGACTTGATACTGAGATGACATTAACAGGAAACAGTCGATGGCAAGCATAGGAGAAAATCATAATTATGGTAATAAAAGAAATACCAATACTTAATGGAAATTCAAATAAAAATTCAGCAAACATATACAAAGTTAACGAACAAACGAAAGCGGGTAATCCTTCACAATAGATTGCACATAATCGTTGCCAGGCCGTATATAAAAGACAAAGAAAAAATGTGTTGCCAATAGTAAAAACAACGATGCCATCCTCAACTAAAAATCGGATAAATTCATTATGTGGATGAATATGGGTATGTCTCCATGTTTGGTATAGTATTTTAGATTGGTAAGGAACAATAGAAAATTCATAATTATTCGGTCCAACGCCAAAAGGATGATGCCAGAATAAATTTAATGCATCGATGATCATTTGCCAACGCTCAACAATGCTATCAGTGCCTTTACATCCAGTCCCAGATACACATAGTCCTAAACCTGGTCTTGGGAAAAAATACAGTAAAATAATAATTATCACAGCACTCGCTAAGGCGATAATCAGAGAATGGCGTAAACTTAAAAAATCCTTTATAGCAATTAAAAAGCAACTGCCGAGCGTCACACCGATTAACACAGAGCGACAACGAGCAAAGTACAAATAAACCACTGTCACTACCAGCAATACAATAAAAAAATAGGTAGCATTTTTATTTTTTGTTTGTTTAAAAAGAAAAAACTGACACCAATAAATTCAGCGGCCATATTAATGTGACCCAAAGAAGCAGCAAATAAACTCCCTGTATCATAGAGCCTAGTAACACTAAAATATTCGTAGTAGGCAATGCTATAAAAGACAATGCTGGCGACAATAACACCCCAGCAAAAGCACAGCCATATTTTCTTGGCGGGATAGCGATGAAATAGTTTTACGAAAGTTAAAAATAAGACAATGAATGTCAAGCGCTCTAAATTGGCCCGCGACCAAATAGGCACCGGTTGAATAAACATATTCACGATTAGAGTTAATAATAAGCTAAGTAGAATATAATTAACGCACTTTCCCCATCGTGGTACCACAATAGCATCTTTAGAAAGATAAATAATGGCAAATAATGTGAATAGGTAAATAACTACCCACTGAGGAAATAAAAACGGCTGCCTAAACCAACCGCAGGTAAAAACTGTAGTCCCTAAAATAAGAAGAAATAAAATAGTCGCAAGAATCGATGGTTTTTTTTGGACTATCTTCATTAAATCCAAGACTTATTTTTGGATTCTAGACGGGTGTGTATCGTATCGGTTACCGTAGTCTGCGTATCCGTTACCGTAAAAGCTATAAGTCAGTAAAAGCCTGGAACTATTCTTACCCTCAGCTGTGCGCTCTTTAATATACTCAGGTAACCGAGACCCATAAGCAAATGACACCATCAAACAACTCATCAATAATAAAAAAATTGTTTTTTCATCTATTTTCTCTTTTTAATCG
>CAYWDC010000113.1:0-2997 GCA_964456955.1 uncultured Gammaproteobacteria bacterium
CACACAAGGAGAAATTTCCAACTTTGTTCGTCCTATTTCGGGTCATTGGTATTTTTCGCTAAAAGATGATAAAGCACAAATTCGCTGTGTAATGTTTAGTCGCGCCAACCACAATATTCGCTCCCGTCCAGAAGAAGGCATGCAGGTACAACTCTGGGCACGTGTCAGTTTATACACACCACGTGGGGATTATCAACTGATCGTCGAATCGCTGGAAGCGATCGGTGATGGTGCATTACGCTATGCCTTTGAGCAGTTAAAACAAGCATTGGAGAAACAGGGACTATTCACTGCAAAACATAAACAAGTATTACCCAAATTTCCCCGTACTATCAGTGTGATGACATCAATCTCTGGCGCTGCACTTCCCGATATTATTAAAGTTTTGCGACGTCGCTGTCCTTTAATTCCAATTATCATTTATCCAACATTGGTACAAGGTAAAGCAGCGGCAGCTAATATTGTTACGATGATCGAGCAAGCAAATTCACGTGGTGAATGTGACGTATTAATCGTTGGTCGTGGCGGCGGTTCTTTAGAAGATCTATGGGCATTCAATGAAGAAAGAGTTGCTCATGCTATTTATGTAAGCAAAATACCGATTGTTAGCGCCGTGGGACATGAAATCGATATTACCATTGCTGATTTAGTTGCTGACCAACGCGCAGCAACCCCTTCTGCAGCAGCAGAAGTGGCCAGTCCCAAAAAGCAAGAATGGCTCGGTGTTCTTTTAAACCTAGATAAACGTTTATGCCGTGCACTATCGCAACTCCTGCAACAGAAACAGCAAGCACTGATTTGGCTGCGCAAACGCTTACGCCACCCACGACAAAAACTGCAAGAGCAAGCACAACAGCTCGATTATTTATGGCAAACCTTGATAAAAACACAGCAACAACTTCTCGCCACGAAACGACAGCGTATTATTAACTTGAGTCATGCACTTAATACGGTGAGTCCACTGGCAACTCTCGATCGTGGCTATGCACTATTGCAAAAAAACAATACTATTATTACCAATATAGAACAAGTACAGACTAATGACAAAATTAGTGCCAGAATAAGCAACGGTATCGTTGATTGCATTGTTGAAGATGTCAATAAAGCCTAGCAGTTCAGATATTTTCTGTATCAAATGTTAGGGCTTTTTCTTTAATGCGCATGCACATTCCACTCGAACTAAATAGCTATGCCTGAAAAGACAGTTAATATACATACAAGATTATAACTTTTTTACCAACTATTGAATAGTAATTTATCATATGCACCTCACTCGATTTAAATTAGTTAAGTATTGCTCAAGGCCCGACTCAAAATAGTGGTCTATCTGGTCTCAACAAGAATAATAATCACTACATTCATAACTATCACCCGTTAATTGACATGGCAATACAACCAGCGCTCTTATGTTTTGTTTTATAACATTGAACCTACGTCACATGAATCGGCACCCTTAATAAATTAATATAATATGAACAGGAATGTATTTATATAACAGCCTGATAAACAAGCAACCATATGGGGATGGTTAACATCGATAATACGGTCTGCGTACTAATAATTAGTCCCATGCTTTTATAGTCTCCTCCCATATTTTTCGACATTACGTAGGCGTTAGTCGTACACGGTGAGCCCGCGTAAATTAAACATACTTCAACAACAATTTTCGGCAGATGTAAAAATAACAACACCACTAAAACTATTGCCGGCAAGACAATCAGTTTGATTAATGCACAGTTTAATATAGCAATAATCTTTCTAAAATTCATATTAAAGTGTAAAGCAGTACCAACTGATATAAGACTTAATGGTAATGATGCATCCCCTAATTCTCTAATAAAATTATCAATAAAAATAGGAAATTTTATGCCCATATAGTTGATTAACAACCCCATGATACAAGAAATAATTAATGGATTCTTTATTGTTGATTGGACTACAACAAAAATTGAATTTCTTTCATTGGCATAAGCATTAAGCAAGATAACACTGATCACATTCGTTGTGATAACAAGATAGGCAGTAATTAATGCAATAATAGGCATTGTTTGACGGCCCATATAAAAAACAGTCACTCCAATAAACACATAGCTGTTATACCTTACTGCTCCTTGTATGAAGGATATAAAAAAAGGCATGTTTTTAAATTGTTTTCTAAATAGCCAAATAATAAACATTAATAAGATGATGATACCAATCAAAATGGGAATAAAAGTTAAAGCATGTGCTTTTTCAATAGCAGATATTGATATTGAATAAATCATTAAGCTAGGAAACAAAATATAATAGATAATTTTATCCAGATAGTGCCAAAATTCATCGGTCTTTATCCAATAAAGTTTAACCAAAAACCCCATTATCAACATTAAAACAATCGGAAATACTGCGTTTATTACACCCATATAGTCATACCCAGCATAGTGTAGATTATAAATTTTTAATCTATCGTTTATTTAATCATATTAAAGTAGGTAACAGCTCTTGGCCCCTTGCTGCGATAAAGTAATCGGGGCGTTGTTTCAAGTGCTTGCTGATGAAAAATATTGCTAAACATTGCATCGCTTAATTTTATCGAACCCCTCCCATGAAGTACCTTATGGTTAACTAACATGAAAAAGTTTCCTGTTTTCGATTTAAGCCTATAGTAATAGCATTCATTAAGACGATCACGAATTTTACTCATTAAAATTTCACTATCTTTTTCTATTGGCTGCATTCTCTTTCCTCTGTCAGGTTCAATACGAAAGTCAAAATTAAACGTTATTCCAAACTTGGTATTCATTTCACAGACATTACGGATTTTTTCAATTAATCGCCCGTTAACGTTTTTTCCAGATATAAATTTGGCTTTTGTTGTTGTTAATTTTCCCAACTCCTCATCAGTTAAAATATCTAAAAAATCTTTTGCAAAATAACATATCGTTGAGTTTTTCAATAAATCTTTACAAACTGTTAACGATACAAAATCGGTATCAATATTTTCATATAAATCATCAG
>CAYWDC010000114.1:0-2946 GCA_964456955.1 uncultured Gammaproteobacteria bacterium
GGTCAATAAAGCATATCTGCAAGTTAAACCTATTGCCAATCGGCATCAGCAGGCGCCATAAAGAGCTTGCTGATCAGCGAAACATTGCCTTTTAAAGACTTCATTTATAGTATACTATTCGCTAAATTAAAAAAGTTAAAGAGAATGGATACTACATTTATTCATGGCCAAATTGATTTATTCATGCTGCTTTTTATTTTGCGTCTATACATTATGTTGATCATCCTTAGTTTCTTAATAATGAAGAAAAGACGTTGAAAACATTTGTTCGTTACTTCTCGGGGATTATGGACGATGTCGATAGAAAAGGGTTTAAAAAATACCTCATCGTCTCATTCATAGGGGGTATTTTTTCCATATTAGGTGTAGGCGCGGTCATCCCCTTCATGACGGTATTGATCCAACCCGATAAAATGCAGCATTTTTGGTTATTTCAGCACTGGCAGTATCATTACATTGTGCTTTTCCTAACGGTCGTTTTAATTATCGCATTTGCGTTGAAGAACCTGGCGAGTGTATTCTTGCTGCGTTACCAATCAATTTTCCTATTTGGTTTAATCGCCAAGGTGCAGCAACAATTATTTTCTGCCTATCTAGCCATGCCCTATGAATATCACGTTAATCGCAACACTCCCGATTTAATTAAGAATATCAATAACGAAACGACGATGTTAGCAAACTATGTGATTGCGCCTTTAGGTACTTTTCTAACTGAGTTGTTTGCATCGGGTTTTGTCGTAGTGCTGCTATTGTTCTTAGCGCCTGTTTTTACCTTACTGGCGACAGTATTCCTGATGCTCGGTATTTTTTGCTTCATGCGCATACTCAAACGTAAGGCCGCGTACTATGCCAATACGCGTACTGCAGCCTGGTCATCGATGACCCGGCATGTGCTTGCCGGTTTATCGGGTATCAAAGAACTGAAATTGTATCATCGTGAACATCAATTACTAACAACCTTTACCGACGATGCGGTGCAATTAAAATCTTCCACTGCGTTTCAAAATGTCTTTGAACAAGTGCCCAGAATGCTAATTGAATTTATTGGCTTAACGACCGTGATGGGTATCTTATGCAGTTTTATCCTGATAGGCAAAAATCCAAGCAACCTAGTGATATTATTGGGTATCTTCGGTGTTGCCGCAGCGCAATTGCTTCCCAGTTTAAATCGCCTAACGCAAGCCACAGCACAAATCAAGTACGGCATGCCAGCTTTAAAAACCCTGTATCAAGAATTACAGCAGCGTAATACAGAGCACATCAAGAGGTTATCAATAAAACAGGATATTCAGAAAATAGGTTTTAGCCAGACCATCAGGATCAGTAACTTGCATTATAGTTATCAAGATGGGACTGCTGCTGTAAACGGTGTTGATATAATCATTCCGAAGAATAAACGCATAGCCTTAGTCGGTGCGTCCGGCGCCGGTAAAACCACGGTGGTTGATTTACTCATGGGTCTGTATTCTCCAAGTGGCGGCAATATTGCGGCTGATGGCCAGGTATTAACCAAAGAAGCTGAACTGTTGGGGTTACAAAAGTTGTTTGCCTATATTCCACAAACCATTGTTTTGTATGATCAATCGATTAAGGAAAATATTGCCTTTGGTACACCTGAACATGAGATTAATAGTGCAAAAGTTTGGCGCTGTTTGCAGCTGGCACAGTCAGATAAATTTGTCAAAGGTTTGGCAGCCCGGGAAAACACATTTATTGGTGAGGGCGGTATCCGTCTATCCGGCGGACAGCGTCAGCGAATTGGTATTGCCAGAGCCTTGTATCAAGACCCGGAAATTCTCGTCATGGATGAGGCCACTGCGGCACTGGACAATCTGACCGAGCAGGAGATAACTAGCGTCTTATCTACACTGGAAAATTTAACCATCATTACTATTGCTCATCGCTTAACGACTATCAGAAGTTATGATGTTATCTACGTTCTTGATAAAGGCAAGGTCGTTTCCTCCGGAAGCTATGATGAGTTATTAGAGAAATGTGCGGTTTTTCAACAAATGGTAAAGGCAGGAGATAAAAATCAAAAAATAAATAGTTAATATCTTATCGCCATCTTACTTTTCGGCATACTTTTCCTGAAACAACTGCATAAAGTGCAGTAAGGCTTCAACACCAAGCATCGGCATGGCATTATAGATGCTAGCACGGATCCCTCCAACACGGGGATGCCCTTTTAAATTAAATAAATCGTGCTCTGCTGCCTCAGTAACAAATCGTTGTTCTAGTGCCGGTGTTGGTAAGCGAAAAGTAACATTCATGGTGGAACGATATTGCAGATCGATGTTATTGCAGTAAAAATTACTATGATCAATAAAATGATAAAGTGCAGTTGCTTTCTCGAGATTACGTTTTCTGATAACGGCAACACCACCCTTACTTTTTAAATCTTGTAATACTAAGTTCATCATATAAATCGCATACGTCGGTGCGGTATTGTAAAGCGAATGACTATCCCGATGGCAGCGATAATCAAACATACTCGGCGTAAACGGTAACGGTTCGGTAATCAAATCGTCACGAATAATCGCCACCGTTACCCCTGCCTGCCCCAAGTTTTTCTGTGCCGCAGCGAAAATAACGCCAAATTTTTCTATGGGGAATTCACGTGATAGAATGCAGGACGTCATATCTGCAACCAGTGGCAATCCTATAGCAGGAATAAAAGGTATTTCTATGCCATGGATGGTCTCATTGGGGGTATAATACAAATAACGCGCATCGGTGGCAATTTTCCAAGTGGTTTGCTGCGGAATGGTAGTAAAGTTTTCACTTTCTCCAGAAGCAGCAATTACGATCTCACCATATTTTTTTGCCTCATCACAAGCCAATTGTGACCATGAACCGGTAATTAAATAATTTGCCCTATTATTTACTGCCAACAAATTCATCGGCACCATCGCAAACTGACTGCGAGCCCCCCCACTCAAGAAT
>CAYWDC010000115.1:0-2935 GCA_964456955.1 uncultured Gammaproteobacteria bacterium
ATCCTAGTTATATCAATTATGTCTTCGATAATCAACTCGCCGACACTTATGCGTAAAGATATACTAAAATAAAAACATCACGTGCTTTTAAATGGTATAATAATGTTGTTTAAACAATCGCCTTACAGCAACGGCAATAAAAACCAGTATTAATAGCTTACTGAGTATGACCGCACTATATTTGCTACAGTTCCCAAACACTTTTTGTGCTATATAGTGGCGATAAAAAATTATCACCATACAACGCCTATGGGGTATTGAGTATCTTTAACACACTGCTTATTGAAAGAGTATCGACAGGTAAATTTACGTTATTGTTTGTATCGACTCACCAAAGTGCAACTAAGGTGCAAAGCATGCACACCTACATTGATTATTTTAGACGGCTCAGTTTATTATGGATTATCATTGCTGCTATCTATTTAATCATTGTGCGAATAATTTGTCTAATTGAGCAAGAAACACACCATCAAGATCGATTAACCCATGGAAAAAACAGATAATCGCTATATTTTAGTTCTTTACTACAGCCGTTACGGTGCGGTAAAAGCACTAGCCGAAGAAATCGCACTAGGTATCGAGAGTGCCGATATGGAAGCGCGTTTACGCACCGTCCCACCGCTAACCACCGATATCCTGGCAAATAAACAAACTGTACTTACTGCTAGCGACTTGTTTGTTAATATTGACGACTTACGTGATTGCGCTGGACTGGCAATGGGTAGTCCCACACGCTTTGGAAACATGGCAGCGCCGCTGAAATATTTTTTAGATCGCACTACCGAACTTTGGCTGAGTGGCGACCTAGTCGATAAGCCAGCGACCGTATTTAGTTCCACAGCATCCTTACATGGTGGGCAAGAATCGACCTTGTTGTCGATGATGTTACCACTGTTACATCATGGGATGTTACTTTTAGGTACCTCTTTTTTAGAAGAAGACTTACATAGCACACAAAGTGGAGGGACTCCTTACGGTGTCACGCATGTCACCTTTGGGAGTCATGATACACCGCTTTCTGCAGCAGAAAAACGTCTAGCAAAAAACACTGGTAAACGTCTGGCAAACATCGCGCTAAGACTAAAACATTAAGGTTTTGTTAACGACAACAATATAATGTGTAAGAATAACACGCGATTAATAAATAATTAATAGACAGTCATGAACGTTAACCTTAACGAATAAGCAAGATTGATATGGCTAATTTAGTTCTAGCACGTATTTTAAAAAAGGGATTGTCAATTTACGTTTTTCCGCCAATGAAGCATAATCGAGTTTTTCAAACAAGATAAACAGTGACGGCAAATCCCGAGAATAACGATGCAACATAAAGCGAGCCACATCCAGCGGCAAGGTCAAACCACGCTGCATTGCACGTGATGGTAATAAGGATAATTTTTCCGTATCGGTCAGCGATTTCAATCTGAATGTTGTTGCCAACGCAATGCGTGAGCGTAGATCAGCTAAACGTATAGCAAGCGATCGAGGAGCTTGATCTGCGCTGATGATGAGTTTGTGCTGTGCAATGTGAACCCGATTATATAAATGAAACAGTGCTTCTTCCCAATCACGATTACCAACTATCATGTGCAAATCATCAAGCAGCACTAAGGAGAAATCCTCTAGATTATCTAACATAGCCGGCGAAAAACTTTCATATTCAGCTAAGGGAATATAAACTGCTGATTGCTGCAATGATTCAGTTAAATGACAACTTGCCTGCAACAAATGCGTGCGTCCACTTGCGGCCGCACCCCACAAATAAACTAGCCAATCGGCCGTGTTGTCCAAAAAATTTTGCAAATAATCGACTAATAGCTGGTTCCCACCGGCAAAAAAATTAGCAAATTTTGCCGACTTATCAAGCTGCATATTCAATGGTAATTGCATTACAGTACACATTAATACGACAATGTCATTGCTGCTGCGACAGGCATGGTAAGGATAAAAAATAATAATACAGCAAAAAATAACGATAATAACTTGTCAGCATAACATTCACCTAGGATAATGGGATATATAAAAAGTATAACATACGCTATGGTTGCTTAATTAGAGAACGTTTTCCATTGCACAAAAAATCATTACGTTATCAAGACGCCGGCGTTGATATCGATACTGGCAATGTATTAGTGGAGCATATTAAAACGCTAGCCAACAGCACGCGCCGCGCGGAGGTATTGTCGGGACTGGGCGGTTTCGGTGGCTTATTTAAGTTCCCTCGGGAAAATTATCAACAGCCCATTTTGGTTGCTTCCACCGATGGTGTCGGCACTAAACTGAAACTCGCCATCGCCCTGCAACAACATCAAACCATCGGCATCGACTTAGTTGCCATGTGTGTAAATGACTTAATCGTGCAAGGAGCAGAACCGCTTTTTTTTCTCGACTACTATGCCACCAGTAAGCTTAACGTCCCCACTGCTACCGAGGTTATCAAAGGCATTAGTGAAGGATGTCGACAAGCTGGGTGCGCCCTACTCGGCGGCGAAACTGCAGAAATGCCTGGATTATATAAACCACACGATTATGATCTGGCTGGCTTCAGCATCGGCGTAGTTGAACAAGGAAAATTACTCGATGGCAGTCGGGTGAAGATCGGCGACGCAGTAATTGCATTAGCATCTTCAGGAACGCACGCCAATGGTTATTCACTAATTCGTCAGATCATTACCAATAGCGGCGCGAGCTTACGCGAGTTCTTGACTGCTAGCACGTGGGCAGAAAGCTTGCTAACACCTACGAAAATTTATGTCAAGTCGATTTTAGCTCTACTCGCCCACGAGCCAATTCACGCACTAGCGCACATTACTGGCGGCGGGTTGCTAGAAAATATTCCTCGCGTCCTCCCCGATGATTGTTGTGCGGCGCTCAATACCAATAGCTGGCAATGGCCACCAATCTTCCATTGGTTGCAACAGCAAGGCAATATCAC